>NZ_DBHD01000149.1:0-27242 GCF_002296025.1 Microbacterium sp. UBA837 | reverse complement strand
ACCGTACGGCGCACCCGAGATCGGACCCCCGGCGAACACCGCGCCGTCGGCATCCGCGAGTGACGGATGCCGGTCCTGCTGTGCCATCGGATGTGAGGGCAGGAACGGCGCGAGGTGCGCCTTGGCGGCCACCGGGCCGACCCCCGGCCCGCCGCCGCCGTGGGGGATCGCGAACGTTTTGTGCAGGTTCAGGTGCGACACATCGCCACCGAGATCGCCGAGGCGCGCGTACCCGACAAGCGCATTGAGGTTCGCCCCGTCGACGTAGACCTGGCCGCCGGCCTCGTGCACGGCCGCGGTGATCGCCAACACCTCGTGCTCGTACACGCCGTGCGTCGAGGGATACGTGATCATGAGGGCGGCGAGCGTCTCGGTGTGCTCGGCGATCTTGGCGCGCAGATCGTCGAGGTCGACGTTTCCTGCCTCATCGCACGCGACGACCACGACGCGCATCCCGGCGAGCACCGCGGATGCCGCGTTCGTGCCGTGCGCGGACGACGGAATGAGGCATACCGTGCGCTGTTCGTCGCCCCGCGAGCGGTGGTACCCGCGGATCGCGAGCAGGCCCGCGAGCTCGCCCTGGGACCCCGCGTTCGGCTGCATCGAGACGGCGTCGTAGCCGGTGACCTCAGCCAGCCACACTTCGAGCTGATCGATCAGCTCGAGATATCCCTCGACATCGGATGCCGGAGCAAACGGATGCATCCGCGCGAACTCCGGCCACGAGACTGCCGCCATCTCGGTAGCGGCGTTGAGCTTCATCGTGCACGAACCCAGCGGAATCATGCCGCGATCAAGCGCGTAGTCGCGGTCGGCGAGCGTCTTCAGGTATCGCATCATGGCTGTCTCAGACCGGTGCGCGTGGAACACCTCGTGAGCGAGGTAGGCGTCAGTGCGGCGGAGCGGCTCGGGGTACATGCGCACCCCGGCCAGCGAAGTGAAGGCCGAGCCGGCGAGAGAGTCCGCCGCTGTCTCTACCCCGTGGACCTCGCCCGCAGCACCGAACGCCGCGAGCAGATCCGCCTCGATCGACGGATCGGCAGCGCTGACCTCATCGATCGAGATCCCGACCGTGGTCTCATCCACGCGTCGCAGCAGGATGCCGAGCCCCGCCGCCGCTGAGGCAACGGCGGCGGCATCCGCGACCCGCACCTGGATCGTGTCGAAGAAGTGTTCCGTCAGCACCTCGACGCCGCGCGCACGAAGCGATCCGGCGACCAGGGCCGTCTTCGCGTGCACGCCCTGAGCGATCCGCTTCAGCCCCTCGGGCCCGTGATAAACGGCATACATCGCCGCCATGACGGCCAACAGCACCTGGGCGGTGCAGATGTTCGAGGTCGCCTTCTCGCGACGGATGTGCTGCTCACGCGTCTGCAGCGACAGCCGGTACGCGGGGCGACCGTCGGCATCCACCGACACGCCGACCAGGCGCCCCGGCAGCTGCCGTTCGAGCCCTGCGCGGACCGCGAGGTATCCGGCGTGGGGTCCGCCGAAGCCCATCGGCACACCGAAACGCTGTGTCGTCCCGACAGCCACGTCGGCGCCGAGTGAGCCGGGCGAGCGCAGCAGCGTGAGGGCGAGAAGGTCGGCGGCGACCACGGCAAGTCCGCCGTGGTCGTGGATCGCCGCGATGACCTCGCTCGGATCCCAGACTCGGCCCGCCGCCCCGGGGAACTGGATGAAGCCACCGAAAGCCTCGGGAACGGCCTCGGGCTCATCGAAGGACACGACCCGGACCTCGATCCCCAGCGCCTCGGCCCGGTGGCGCAGCAGCGCGATCGTCTGCGGCAGGGCGTCAGCGTCGACGAGAAACACGCTCGACGCGCTCTTCGAGGCGCGGCGAGCCAGCAGCATCCCCTCGACGACGGCCGTCGATTCGTCCAGCATCGACGCGCCGGCTGTCGCCATCCCGGTGAGATCGGTCACCATCGTTTGGAAGGTGATGAGCGCCTCGAGCCTGCCCTGCGAGATCTCGGGCTGGTAGGGCGTGTAGGCGGTGTACCAGGACGGATTCTCGAAGACATTGCGCGCGATCACAGCGGGCGTGAGCGTGTCGTAGTAGCCGAGGCCGATCAGCGACCGCGACACGCGATTGCGCGAGGCGAGTTCCCGAAGTTCTCCGAGCGCCTCGGCCTCGGTCGCGGCGAGCGGAATCCGTGATCCCTCCCGCGGCGCGGCATGAATGGATGCCGGAACCGCCGCCTCGACGAGAGCATCGACGCTCTCGTAGCCGAGCGCGTCGAGCATGGCGCGCTGGGCAGTGGCGTCGGTTCCGATGTGGCGCTCGGCGAAAGATCCGACGGTCATGCAGCGCCGCCGGTGAGGGCGACGTACGCGTCACGGTCCAGGAGCGCGTCGATGTCGGCGGGCGTGACCTTGAGCTTCATGAGCCAGCCGGCCCCGAACGGGTCGGAGTTCACGACCGACGGGTCATCGATCGCCTCGTGATTGACGGCGAGCACCTCCCCGTCGACGGGCGCGAACAGCTCACCGACCGACTTGGTCGACTCGATTTCGCCGCAGACCTGACCGGCCGATACGCCGTCGCCGACACCAGGGAGCTCGAGGAAGACGACATCGCCGAGCTTGTCGGCGGCGTAGTCGGTGATCCCGATCACGGCTTCGTCGCCCTCCAGGCGCAGCCATTCGTGTTCGGCGGTGTACTTCAGGGTCGTCAGGTCGGTCATGTCGTCCTCCGGTAAAAGGGCAGGGTCGTTACGGATGCAGGAATGAGCGTGCCGCGCACATCGATCGCCAGCTCGGTGCCAGGCGCGGCGAGCGCGGGCTCGACGTAGGCCAGGGCGATCGGATGCCCGAGAGTGGGGCTCAGCGCTCCCGAGGTCACTTCGCCGACAACGGGGGCACCGTCGACCGCCGGGTCGACGACCGCATACCCGGCGCGGCCGGCGCGACGGCCCTCAGAAACCAGCCCGACGAGCACGCGACTGTCGGCATCCGAGGCCTGCGGGGCCCGCTTGCCCACGAAGTCGGGTTTGCCGTGGGCGACACTGCGGCCTAGCCCCGCCTGGGCGGGAGTCGTCTGGAGCGAGAGCTCGTGACCGTAGAGAGGCATTCCCGCCTCCAGTCTCAGGGTGTCGCGCGCCGCCAGCCCCGCCGGAACGAGCCCCAGCGGCGTTCCCGCCGCCAGCAGAGCGTCCCAGAGGGCACCCGCCGCGCGATGGGGCACGAGCAGTTCGAAGCCGTCCTCGCCGGTGTAGCCGGTGCGGGCGATGAAGAGGGGCTCTCCGCTGAAGGATCCGGCAGCCCAGGCGTAGTACCCGAGCTCAGAGAACGCCGGAGTGACCTCACCGATCTCGGGAGTCGCCTCGAGGACCTCCCGCGCGGCTGGCCCTTGGACCGCCACAAGCGCCAACTGGTCGGTCACATCCTCGATCTGGGCAGTGTCAGACACACCCGGAACGAAAAGGAAGAACGCGGTGCCCTCACGACGCTCGCGCGGAGCGAGGAAGGATGCCGCCACTGGCGCGCGAGCGGCCCGAAGCCGGAGCGCCGCGGCCACGGCATCCCGGTTGCCTGCGTTGGCGATGACGAGGTACCGATCCTCAGCGGTGCGGTAGACAATGACGTCGTCGACGATGCCGCCGTCTTCGGTGAGGACGAGCGAGTACTTGGCCTTCCCCACCCGCATGCCCGAGTGATCGCCCGAGAGGGCGTAGTCGAGGAACGCGCCGCTGGGCTCTCCCGTGACCAGGAACTCGGCCATGTGCGAGATGTCGAACAGGCCTGCTGCCTGCCGCACCGCGTGGTGCTCGGCGAGGTCGGATGCGTAGCGCACCGGCATCTGCCAGCCGCCGAAGTCCGTGAAGGCGGCGCCGAGCGCGACGTGTCGATCCTGGAGCGGCGAGCGTTTCGGTTCCGTGTCCGCGTGCGCGGTATCTGGTGGTGCGGGGTGTGACATGAGTTCTCCCGGTCGTCGGACGGGGGACGCCGTACGACGCCCGTGAACTCCCCCTCTGTCTGTGGCCTGAGAGTTTCGCGCGGCACCCGAGCGAACCGGATGCTGTGCTTTCACCGTCGGCGGCCGCCACCCGATGCGCGGGTGATGACGCTTTCCAGAGTGGCCGGACGTGCGCGGTACGCGGACCTGAGAGATTGGCGGGGAGGCTTGCTCCTTCGGTGCCCGGTGTAACCCGGGGCTCTCCCGCACCCGTCATGTGGCCGGATCTTCAGTTGCGCGGCCAGCATATCCCAGCGCCGGGTTCCCGCCAGCAGACGCGCGTCAGGGCGTGCAGGATCCCGTCGAAACCGGCTCCACGAGAGCGCTCGCTTGCTCCGCCAACGGCGCGAGGACTCCCGAGGTCACCGCATAGCCGACATCCGTCCCGTCGTCGGCGCGAGCGAACACGACACCCGCAGCGTCGCCGCCGGCGGTGAGCACCGGACCGCCGGAGTTGCCTGGAGCGACCCGAGCATCGAGCGCGTAGATCTCGCGACTCACCGACCCGCTGTCGTAGATGTCAGGGACCTGCGCGGTTCCCACCGACCGCACTGACGCCTGCCCCAGCGTGAACGGGCCGCCATAGGGGTAGCCGGCAACCGCCGCGGTATCTCCTGACCGCAGCGTCGGCACGACCGGCAGTGCCGCAACGTCCTCGGTTTCGACCGCGATGAGGGCGAGATCCTGGTCGGGGTCGAACCAGACCACCAGGCCCGTCTGCGCGATGCGCCCCGGCAGTTCGACCACGATCTGCTCCATCCCGGCGACGACGTGCGCGTTGGTCACCACGCGGTCATCCGCGACGACGAAACCCGACCCTGTCATGCCGCGCGCGCACGAGAACGCGGTTCCCGAAATCCGGGCAACCGACTGCGCGGCAACGCTCAGGGCTGGGTCATCGAGCGCGACCGGCGGGGCTGTCGGTGCTGTGGCGGGCAGATCCAGCAGCGTCCCCACCCGAGGCAAAGCGTCGACGAAGACCGCCTGCCGCAGCTGCGCGAGGGCCGCGCTCACGGGTGCCGGGGTCAGCGCATCGATCGTGGCGAGGACGCGCGACGACGAGGTGGCTGCCGACACCAGCGGAACGCCGGAGACCGCGGCGCTCTGGGCCACCAGCGACAGCGAGAGCGCGGTGGCGACGACCGCGACTGCCCCACCCAGCAGGCGGTCGATCACGTGGAGGCGCAGCTTCTCGGCTCCGCGCCGCAGGACGCTGCCAATCGCGCCGCCAGCTATTGCACCGCCCACGAGCAGGGCGACAACGCCGGCGATCAGCACCGGCCCGCGCCAATCCGACCCGGGCAGCAGCGGCGCGACGATCGGCAGGAGCCACCAGACCGCCACGCCGCCAACGGCGAGGCCGACCGCCGATCCGAGGATCGCGAGGACGCCGCTGCCGATCCCCCACGCGAGCGCGCCGAGCAGCAGGATCACGACGAGAACGTCGGTGAGGATGCCGAGGACCACGCATCCAGTCTGTCGACCAACCTGGGGGTTTTCTTCCAACCCGACCGAGTTGCGGTTCTGGTCACTCTGACTCTAAGATCGAACCCGTAGTTAGAGTCACCATGACACAAACCAGTCTCGCTCCCGATATCTCACGCGCCGCATCCACCGATGCCATCCGCGTCGCGGTGTCGACCGTCATTTTCACGGTGCGCCGCGACCCCGGCGATGGGTCGGGACGCCTCATGATGCCGCTCGTGCGTCGCACCCGCGAACCCTATGAATGCCTGTGGGCCTTGCCCGGTGGATGGCTGGATGCCGGAGAGGGCCTGGATGCCGCGGCATCACGTACCCTCGCCGAGACAACGGGCCTGACGCCGAGCTATCTGGAGCAGCTCTACGCGTTCGGAGACGTCGATCGCTCCCCCACGCGCGTCGTGTCGATCGTCTATTGGGCACTCCTGCGGGCCGACGACGTGGACGCCCAGCGCGCTGCCCATGAGGCAGCCGGTGATGCGCCCGAGAACGTCGCCTGGTTCGACGCGAACGCGCCTGGCACGCTCGCCTTCGATCACAACGAGATCGTGTCGTATGCCCTGTGGCGGCTGCGTAACAAGGTCGGCTACAGCCGCATCGCGCACGGCCTGCTCTCGGACCTGTTCACACTGGCCGACCTTCGCGAGGTCTACGAGGCGATCCTCGATCGGCGTCTCGATCCCGCGAACTTCCGACGTCAGGTCGAGAACTCCGGAAACCTCATCCCCACCGACCGGTTCCGCACCGGCAGCCATCGTCCCGCCCGCCTGTACCGCTACAACCAGGATGTCGAACTTGCCGATCGGGGCCCGCTGAGCGCCGCCCGGCCCGGTGGCATCCACCCCTCCTCGCCCGAATCGAGCACCTCATGACAGCTGTCAACATCGCCCTGACGCCGCGCCGCATCGACCCGTCCGTCGACCACGAGATCCACGGCATCGTCTCGGGGTCGCTGCAGGGCGACACCTGCAACACCGACCTCGTCGAGGCTCCCTGGCTCTTCGACACGGTTCCGGGCTATGGACCCGGAGCGTCGGAGGGCGATGTCATCCCGACCGGCGCACCGCGCCAGGGTGAGCTGCCGCGGGAATACCGCGAGGCCACGGAGGCCGAGCTCGACGCACGGATCATTGCCGCCAAGCAGACCCTCGGCGAGCGCGTCGTCGTGCTCGGGCACTTCTACCAGCGCGAAGAGGTCGTGCGACACGCCGACTACGTGGGCGACTCGTTCCAGCTCGCCAATGCTGCCAAAGCGCGAACGGATGCCGAGGCCATCGTGTTCTGCGGCGTGCACTTCATGGCCGAGACCGCAGACCTGCTCTCCGGACCCGAGCAGGCGGTCATCCTGCCGAACCTCGCTGCCGGATGCTCGATGGCCGACATGGCCTCGATTGACGAGGTCGAGCAGGCGTGGGAGGAGCTCGCCGACATCTACGGCGATCTCGATACACCGGACGCCGAGGGCCTGCTCCCGGTGATCCCGGTGACCTATATGAACTCCTCGGCAGCGATCAAGGGGTTCGTCGGGCGGCACCACGGCATCGTGTGCACGTCCTCGAACGCCCGGACCGTGCTGGAGTGGGCCTTCGAGCGGGGCCGCCGCGTGCTGTTCTTCCCCGACCAGCACCTCGGGCGCAACACCGCGAAGGCGATGGGAGTGCCGCTCGAGCAGATGCCGATGTGGAACCCCCGCAAGCCCCTGGGCGGCAACGACGACACGACCCTGGATGCCGCGCGCGTCATCCTGTGGCATGGGTTCTGCTCGGTCCACCGTCGGTTCTCGGTCTCCCAGATCGACAAGGCCCGCGCCGAGCACCCTGGCGTCCGTGTCATCGTGCACCCGGAGTGCCCGATGGAGGTCGTCGACGCCGCCGATGAGGCGGGCTCGACCGACTACATCCGTAAGGCCATCGAGGCGGCGACCGAACCGACGACGTTCGCGATCGGCACCGAGGTCAACCTCGTTCAACGCCTCGCGGCCGAGCATCCTCAGCACGAGATCTTCTGCCTCGACCCCGTCGTGTGCCCCTGCTCGACGATGTACCGCATCCATCCCGGCTACCTCGCGTGGGTGCTGGAGTCGCTCGTCGCCGGCGAGGTCGTCAACCGCATCACGGTTCCGACCGACGTCGCAGACCCCGCGCGGGTCGCCCTGGAACGGATGCTGGCAGCCAAGCCCCCGGCAGCCCCGGCTGCAGCCTGGGAGCAGGCATCATGACATCCGCGCCGCGCGTGATCGTCGTCGGCAGCGGCATCGCAGGCTTGACCGTCGCCCTCCACGCGGCGGCGAGCGGCTGCCGCGTGACAGTCGTCACCAAAGACGTTCTGGAGCACGCCAACACGCGCTACGCGCAGGGCGGGATCGCGGGAGTCATGTTCGCCGATGACCGCGTCGAAGACCACATCCACGACACGCTCGTCGCCGGGGCGGGGCTCGGCGACGAGGCAGCGGTGCGGGTACTTGCGACGGAGGGCCCGGAGCGGATCCGGGAGCTTGTCGCGCTCGGGGTCGCGTTCGATCGCGACGAACACGGTGAGTTCCGCAAGGGTCTCGAGGCAGCACACTCCTACCCCCGCATCCTGCACTCGGGCGGCGACGCGACCGGAACCGAGATCGAGCGCGCTCTGGTCGCCGCCGTGCGCGCGACCGCTGCGACGGTTATCGAGCACGCGTTCCTGGTCGATCTTGTGGTCGAGGTGGGGCGGGTGTGCGGCATCCGGATTCTGCGCGACGCCCGCGACGGTCACGCCGGAACGCCCGACGAGCTGCGGGCCGATGCCGTCGTCTTGGCCACCGGGGGCATCGGCGAGCTGTTCGCACACTCGACCAATCCCGCTGTGGCCACCGGAGACGGGATCGCTGCGGCGATTCGGGCAGGAGCCGCTGTTGCTGACCTCGAGTTCGTGCAGTTCCACCCGACGGTGCTCGCAGCCGGTGACGCCTTCCTCGTCTCCGAGGCGGTGCGCGGCGAGGGCGCCACACTCATCGATGAGGACGGCCACCGGTTCGTCTTCGACGATCACCCCGACGGTGAGCTCGCGCCGCGCGATGTCGTCGCCCGCGCGATAGCCCGCGTCATGCGGCAGCAGGACGGACGCCCCGTGCTGCTGGATGCCACGGCCATCCCCGCGACGGATGCCGATGCCCGCGCCGCCTGGCTGCGCGAGCGATTCCCCACGATTGACAACGCCATGCGCGAGCGCGGCCTGGATTGGGCGCGCGTTCCCGTGCCGGTCACCCCGGCGGCCCACTACCTCATGGGTGGAATCGTGACCGACCTCGAGGGCCGCTCCTCGCTTCCCGGACTCTATGCGGTCGGAGAGACCGCCCGCACCGGCGTCCACGGGGCGAACCGGCTCGCGTCGAACTCGCTCCTGGAGGGCGCTGTGTTCGGCGCGCGCGCCGGGGATGCGATCGCGACGGATGCCGCATCCGGCCTGTGGCCCGCCGAAGCCCGCGACGGCATCAGCCCCGTTCCCTCCGGGGGCGTGACGGGAAGCCCGGTAGCCCCGGCGCTAACCTTCTCTCGCGCTGCCCTGCAGGACCTGATGTGGGAGAACGCGTCGCTGGTGCGAGACGAAGAGGGCCTCACCCACGCCGCAAGCGTGCTCGCGAGCTGGAGAGCGCAGGCACGCTCCCCAAGGACCGAACGCGAGTACGAGGACGAGAACCTGCTGCTGGTTGCCCAGCACGTCGTCGCCGCCGCCCGCGCGCGGCGGGCCTCGGCCGGTGCCCACTTCCGGCGCGACGCCGAGCTCGCGGTGGTGCGCTGATGCTGGCCCGTGCCGAGATCGACCGGGTAGTGTCGGCGGCGCTGGCCGAAGACGCGCCGTGGGGGGATGTGACTGCCGAGGCCTTCGTCCCGGCATCCGCCCGCGCCCGCGCCGAGCTCGTCGCGAGGGAGCCCGGGACCTTCAGCGGCGGAGCGGTGTTCGCGGCAGCCTTCGCGCTGACGGATACCGCGATCTCTGTGGCGCTTCATCGAGCTGACGGCGAGGCGTTCACGGCCGGCGACGTGCTCGCGACCGTCGAGGGTCCCGCCCGCGCCGTTCTCACCGCCGAGCGCGTCGCCCTCAACTTCACGCAGCGCATGTCGGGAATCGCCACTCTCACGTCTCGCTACGTCGAGGCTGTCGCGGGAACTGGCGCTCGGATCGCCGACACCCGCAAGACGACACCCGGCCTGCGCGCATTCGAGCGCCACGCGGTGCGCAGCGGCGGCGGCCACAACCATCGGCACTCCCTCTCCGACGCCGTGATGGTCAAAGACAACCACCTCGCGGTCCTGGCAGCTTCGGGCGCCTCCACCACCGAGGCGCTCCGCGCCGGAAAGTCGAGCCTTCCCCACACCATGCGCGTCGAGGTGGAGGTCGACCGTATCGAGCAGATCCCCTCGGTTCTTGCGGCCGGGATCGACATCATCATGCTCGACAACTTCTCGCTCGATGAGCTTCGGGCGGGAGTCGAGCTGATCGCAGGCCGGGCCGTCGTGGAGGCATCCGGCGGTGTCTCCCTCGAGACTGTCGGGGCGATCGCAGCGACGGGGGTCGATGTGGTCTCGGTCGGAGCCCTGACGCACTCGGCCCCCGCGGTCGATCTGGGCCTGGACATCAGTATCGAGTCGGGCGCCGGCGGGTCGTGAGCGTCAGCTATCTCGACAACGCCGCGACCACACCGGTGCGCCGCGAGGTGCTGGAGGCGATGACTCCGTACCTCACGTCGCACTTCGGCAATCCGTCGAGCCACCACACCATCGGCGAGCAGGCAGCTGGCGCACTCGCCGATGCCCGAATACGGGTCGCCGCCATCCTCGGCATGCGGCCCACCGACGTGATCTTCACCTCGGGTGCGACCGAGGCGAACAATCTTGCGCTCAAGGGCGTTGCGATAGCCGCGCAGCAGCGACGCGGCGCCCGGCACGTGGTGACTACCCCGATCGAGCATGAATCGGTGCTCGGATCCGTCGACTACCTGACGCGCATCCACGGGTTCGATGCGACTCTCGTGCCGGTTGACACGACGGGGCTCGTTGACCCGCATGCCGTCGCCGCTGCCATCCGCGATGACACCGCGATCGTCAGCGTCGGCTACGCCAATAATGAGATCGGCACGGTTCAGGATGTCGCCGGTCTGGTCGCCGCCGTCGCCGGGCGAGTGCCCCTGCACCTGGATGCCGTGCAGGCGGCGGGATGGCTGCCGCTGGCCGGCCTCGGTGCCGACGCGCTCTCGATCGCCGGCCACAAGATCGGCGCCCCCAAGGGCATCGGTGCGCTCGGCATCCGGTCCCGCATACCCCTCGAGCCGGTGCTGCACGGCGGCGGGCAGGAGCGGGACCGGCGCAGCGGCACAGAGAACGTCGCAGGCGCCGTCGGGCTCGCGCGCGCGCTCGAACTCGCCGAGGCCGAGCGCACCGACGCTGCGGTGCGAGTAGCTGCGATGCGCGACGACCTCATCGCGGGCGTGCTCCAACGCGTGCCGATCGCGCGGCTCACCGGGCATCCGACGCACCGCCTTCCTGGCACGGCGAGTTTCACCTTCTCGGGTGTGAACGGCGAGACCGTGCTGCTCGAACTCGACCGGCACGGGATCATCACCTCCAGCGGCTCGGCGTGCGCGGCAGGGAGCGAGGAAGCCTCACACGTCCTGCTCGCTCTCGGTATCGATCACGACGAGGCCCGCACCGCCGTCCGTGTCACACTCGGCCACAGCACCACCGGCTCGGTGGCGCCGATCGTCGACGCCATCGAGGCTGCCGTTGCCGCCGTAGGATCCGGGGTATGACCGACCCGGCGATCACCGTCATCGTTCCGGGTCTGGATGTCGCACCCTACGTGCCCGCGGCGCTCGATTCTCTCCGAAACCAGACCCGCGGCGACTGGCGTGCGATCCTCATCGACGACGGCTCGACCGATCAGACGGGTCATCTCTTCGAGCGCGCAGCAGCGCGCGATGAGCGGTTCCGCGCCCTGCGGCTGCCGCGCACGCGGGGCCTCGGGGCGGCGAGAAACGCCGGACTGCAACTGGTCACCACTCCGTTCGTGGGGTTCTTGGACGCTGACGACGAGTTCACACCGTCAGCGCTCGAGCGCATGATCGGCACCCTCGAGCACACCGGAAGCGACTTCGTGATCGGCGCCTACACGCGGCTGCGACCGCAGCCCGACGGCACCTATCTCGATGGGCCGGTTCAGCCGTGGGTTGCCGCGGCGACATCACCCGAGCGACACCGCGTGACGTTGGACGAGCATCCGGCGGCGACGGGGAGCATCGTGGCGTGGGCGAAGGTGAGTCGGGCCCGCGTGTGGGACGAGCTCCGCTTCCCTGAGGGTCGGCTGTACGAGGATCAGGTCGTCGCGCAGCGGATGCTCGTGTCGGCGTCAGTCTTCGACACGATCCCCGACGTCGTCGTGCGGTGGCGAATGCGCCCGGACGGATCCTCGATCACGCAGCGCGAGTCCGAGCTCGGTGTGCTGCGGGACTGCCTCGAGGCGATGAGCGAAGGACTCGACGTTCTCCGCGGTCACTCCGAGGCTCGGCAGGCCCGCGTTGATCTCATCAAAGAAATGGACGTGCCACGTCTACGCACAATCGCTGACAGTCACCCCGACCTTCGCTATCGCGAAGCGTTAGACGCCTTCGAGGGCCGCTTGGACGGCGGCCGCGACAGCTGACGCCTAGCAGCGCGAGGAGGGTGTCCAGCTGCCGTCAGCGGGCTTCGGGGTCTGTCGCGATATTCGCGTGCAACCAGTCGCACCACACCGACACGACGTGCCAGGCTGCACGGATCTCGTCGAGAGCACCCGGCGTCCACATCCAGTCGTCGGGCGGCTCTTCTCGCCCGACCGCCAGGTGGCGAAGGCGGAGGAGGTCGATGCGGGGATGGTCGGTGGGAAACCCTCGAGGCGCCGTGCGGAGCGCGTCATCTCGCATCGGCTCGAAGCCGCCAGCACTGACCTCGGCGAAGGTGGCCTCGAGGTCTGGCGCCGTCCGGGCATCGTCCACGAGCGACCGGAACGCCGCCAGCTGCGCAGGGGACGGCTGGTACATCCCGCCGCCGATGAGCAGCCCGGATGCCGAGAGCTGGAGGTAATGGGCGGCTGAAGCGCGCGTAACCAGGCCGATCTGGAGCTTGTAGGGCGACTTGTCGGCGCTGAAGCGCACATCACGGTACGGGCGGAAGATCTTCACCGGTCCGAACTCCGGTTCGAGTTCGGCGGCCAGCGCCTCGAAGGGAGCGGCGACGCGGTCGGTGAAGCGCGACTTCTGGCTCTGCCACCACTCTCTGGTGTTGTTGACAGCCAACTCATCGAAGAAGGCCGGGGCATCGGGATTCAGGCCATCAAACCTCACGCCTGGAGCATAACGCCGGGCGGTGACACCGGTAGGCTGTGACCATGACTGCGAACGATGGCGCCGGTGCTGGACACGAAGACCTGGGCGCGCTTCGCAAGGAAATCGACGACCTGAAGTCGATCCCGGAGGAGCAGCTCATCTCTCCGGCACCGGCCGATCTTCTCGAGGAAGAGCCCACGCCGCATCCGACGAACGCGATCGGGTCCGAGCAGTGGGACAAGTCGGTGGACGAAGAGACCCTCGACGACTGAGCCCAGCCGCTTCCGGAAGCACGAACTTCCACCCCTCGGGAATCGAATGTCGGTTCCCGCCGTTATCGTGAACGTCGCCACCACGCGTGGCTCTCGTGCGCCCATTCTCGGCGTCCCCTCCCCTTCGACTCCGACGACATGCGCCCTGATAGTGAGGACCCGCCAGTGGCAGCGATCAACGCGAACCCGCAGACCGGCTCGATCCCGGTCGTCCCTGCCGGCCCCGATTCCGCAACGCCGGTCCCGGGGCTGAACCTTCGCCCCGAAGAGAGCCGGATCATCTGGCTCCTCCTGTCTGCGGCTTTCGTCGCGATCCTCAACGAGACGACGATGGGCGTCGCGATCCCCCACCTCATCGTCGACCTCGGCATCACCGCGGTCGCCGCCCAGTGGCTGACGACGGCGTTCATGCTCACGATGGCCGTCGTGATCCCGATCAGCGGCTTCCTCCTCCAGCGCTTCACGACCCGGCAGGTGTTCCTGGCGGCGATGACTCTCTTCTCGACCGGCACCGCTGTCGCTTTCATCGCGCCCGGCTTCGAGATCCTTCTCGTCGCGCGTGTCATTCAGGCATCGGGCACCGCGATCATGATGCCGCTGCTCATGACGACGCTCATGACCATCGTGCCGCCGCACGCGCGCGGTCGGATGATGGGGCGCGTCAGCATCGTCATCGCGCTCGCTCCGGCGATCGGCCCGTCGCTGTCGGGACTCATTCTCGATTCCCTCGGATGGCACTGGATCTTCGGTATCGTCCTGCCGATTGCGATCGCCGCACTCGTTGCCGGCGCAATTTGGATTCGCAATCTCGGGGAAACCACCCGTGCACCGATTGACGTGCTGTCGGTGATCCTGTCGGCGTTCGGGTTCGGCGGACTCGTCTACGGGCTCAGCCAGATCGGCGGCGCCGCAAGTCACGGCGGGTCGCAGACTGACGCCGCGGCCGAAGCCGGCTCCACGATGACCCTCGTGATCGCGATCGCCGTCGGCGTCGTCGCCCTCGCGCTGTTCGTGTGGCGCCAGCTTGTGCTGCAACGCAAGGATGACGCGCTCATGGACCTGCGCGTGTTCCGGTCACTCAACTTTTCCCTGTCGATCGCTCAGATGGGCGTCCTCTCGATGGCGTTCTTCGGTGCCATCACGGTCCTCCCCCTCTACCTCAGTCAGGCGGTGGGTGCGACGGCGCTCGAAAGTGGCCTCCTGCTGCTGCCGGGTTCGCTCGCCATGGGTTTTGCCGGTCCGATCGTGGGCCGCATTTACGACGCGTCGGGAACCCGCGTGCTGTTGGTTCCCGGTGCGGTACTCGCGGTCGCGGCGCTGTGGGCCTACGCAACCTACGGGGCTGACACCTCTATCTGGGCCATTCTCGTCACGCAGATCGTGCTGTCGCTGGGTCTCGCGCTCTCGTTCACGCCGCTGTTCACGGCCTCTCTCGCCTCGCTGCAGCCTCGGTTCTACTCGTACGGATCAGCGGTCCTTGGAACCGTGCAGCAGGTGGCGGGAGCCGCGGGCGTGGCCGTCATGGTCACGACGATGTCGGCAATCGCCGCCTCCGCCGTCGAAGCGGGTCTCCCGGCCAACGAGGCAGCAGCGGCTGGGGCACGAGGAGCCTTCCTGGTCTCGGCAATCGTTGCGCTGCCGATCCTCGTCGGGGCCTTCATCATCCGTAAACCCGCTGACCAGCCCGAGGGTGCCATTCCCGCGCACTGATCCCTAGCGAGCGAGTCTCCCAGGTGCAAGCCCCTGCCCCTGCGGGCAGGGGCCTCGTACCGTCTCTGTACGCACACAGACAAGGGAGGATCACTATGTCGCATCTCACGGGCAAGACCGTCGCATTCCTGGTCACGGATGGCTTCGAAGACAGCGAACTGACCTCGCCCTGGGAGGCCGTGACCTCGCACGGAGCACAAGCCCGCCTCGTCTCCCCCGCAGGTGACAGCGTCACGGGCAAGAACGGTCACCAGCAGAGCGTGGACATCGATAGCTCCGTCGCCGACGCTGCCGAGTTCGACGCGCTCGTCCTGCCCGGGGGCGTCGTCAACGCCGACCATCTGCGCATGGATGCCGCATCGTGCGGTTTCGCGCGCGACTTCTTCGAGCAGCACAAGCCTGTCGGCGTGATCTGCCACGGCGCATGGACGCTGATCGAGGCGAACGTCGTCGAAGGACGCACCCTGACCAGCTACCCGAGCCTGCAAACCGACCTGCGAAACGCGGGAGCGAACTGGGTCGACGAAGAAGTCGTCGTCGATCAGGGACTCGTCTCCAGCCGCACCCCCGATGACCTTCCCGCCTTCAACGACAAGCTCGTCGAAGAGATCGGCGAGGGTCGGCACGAGGGCCAGACGGCCTGAGGAGCGCATCGGTGAACAGCGCGACGGTGTTCGCACCGTCCCCGACTCTGACGGTCACGATCGAGAGTCATCCCTCCGGCGACGATGTCCATCTGCACGCTGGCGGTCAAGGGGTCTGGCAGGCACGGATGCTCACACTGCTCGGCGTCGATGTGACGCTGTGCGCGCTGCTGAGCGGCGAGAGCGGCCTCGTCATCCGGACTCTCCTTGAACGGGAGGGAATCACGATCGATGCCATCGAACGCGGTGACCGCGGCTCCGCCTACATTCACGATCGCCGGGATGGGGAGCGTCGCACGATCGCTGAGCAGCGAGCGACGACCCCGGGCCGGCACGAAATGGACGAGCTGTATTCGCTGACCCTCAGCCGGGGGATCGACACGGGCCTCGTGGTTCTCAGCGGTCCGCCCCACGACGAGATTCCCGTAGAGATCTACCATCGTCTGGCTTCGGACCTGCGCCGCGGCGGAGCGACGGTTGTGGTGGATCTCGCCGGTGAACGCCTGGACGCCGCGCTGCGCGGTGGCGTGAGCGTCTTGAAGCTCAGCGATGAGGAGCTTGCCGCCGATGAGGGCGACGGATCGACTGCTGATCTGGCAGAGCGGATGAGCGAGCTGCGCTCGCGAGGGGCGGAGACGGTGATCCTCACGCGGGCAAGTCAGCCGGCGTTGCTCCTGGATGCCGAGGGCCTCGCCGAGATCGCGGTGCCGCGCTTCGAGATCGCCGACCATCGCGGCGCCGGCGACTCTCTCACGGCCGGGGTCGTCGCGGGAATCGCGCGCGGCGAGACTGTTCGCGAAGCCGTGACGCTGGGCGCCGCGGCGGGGGCGCTCAACGTCACGAGGCACGGATTGGGCACGGGCCACCGGGATGCGATCGAGGGGCTGCGTGACCAGGTGAGACTTCGTGTCGTGGATTCGGCGGCAACCCCTGCCGATGGTCGTGTTACACCCGATGACCTCGCTGCCATGACGACTCCGGAGGAGAACAGACAGGGCCGAAAATCCCCATGACCCGCATCCTGATCACGAACGACGATGGAATCGACGCCGCCGGTCTTGCTCCCTTGGCGCGCCGGTTTCGTCGAGCAGGCCTCGATCCGGTGATCGCCGCGCCGGCGTCACAGTCAAGCGGATCGAGCGCCTCCATCATGGCGGCGCAGTCCGACGGGCGTATCCGCGTCGAGCGACGTGAGCTTGCCGATGCGGCCGGCGTTCCCGCGCACGCCGTGCATGCTGGTCCGGGGCTGATCGCGCTCATCGCAGCACGTGGCGCCTTCGGCGAGCCGCCGGATGTCGTGCTGTCGGGCATCAACCACGGCGCAAACGTCGGTCGCGCGATTGTGCACTCGGGAACAGTAGGGGCGGCGCTTACGGGGGGCCTGCACGGCTCACGAGCGATGGCTGTGTCACTCGATGTCGGCTTCGCGCCGGGGACGTTCTGGTGGCAAAGCGCCGTAGAGGTGGTCGATGAACTGCTGCCGTACCTCATGGCCGAGCCGGCGGGCACGATCCTGAATGTCAACGTCCCGAACATCGAGCGTCCGCGCGGCATCGTCGAGGCAGAGCTTGCTCCGTTCGGCATCGTGCAGACAACGTTGGCCGAGCGGGATGAGCACCACATCAGTCTTGCCGTCGAGGACCTTCCGAACCGGCCAGAGCCCGGCACCGACGCTGCGCTTCTGGCAGACGGATGGGCGACGGTGACCAGTATCGCCTCGGTCTCGGGCGTGCCCTTGAGCCGCGCGCTGGCCTGATCACCTCAGAATCGTCTCGTCTCGGTCATGCGAGAGCTGGGTCGTCGACACCGAAGCGGCGCAGGTGGTCTGCCGCCTGCTCCCGCCGATTCGCCAGCACTGCGAGCGCCTCGGCTCGCTCCTGCTCACCCAGACTGGACCGCCGGAGAACGTCGGACGCGAGGGTGAACCGATCAAACTTGTTCTGCAGGAGCATGTCGAACGGTGTCGTGGTCGATCCAGCCTCCTGGTAGCCACGCATCGTCACACCGGCGGTGACCGGGCGATCGAACAGTAGCTCCTTGATCAGGTGCGGGTACCCATGGAACGCGAAGACGATCGGCACTCCCACGCCGAACAGGGTCGCGAAGTCGTCATCGTCAAGGCTCTGCGGCTCTCCCGGGCGCAGTCTCAGCAGATCGATGACCGTCACCACGCGAACGCGAACGGAGGGCGCGAGTTCCCGCACGAGTTCGCGGGCGGCATCCGCCTCCTGTGTCGGGACGTCCCCTGAACAGGCCAGGACGACCTCAGGCTCCTCGTCGCCTTCCCTCCCCGTGGCGGTATCTGCCGCTCCAGGCAGTATGCCGGCGCCATCTGTGACGACCCGGCGCGCGGCGTCGAGGGAGAACCACTGTTTCTCGGGCTGCTTGCCCGCCACAACGACGTTGATCCGGCCGGGTTCGGTGAAGGCGCGCTCCATCGTGACCAGAAGCGTGTTCGCGTCGGGGGGAAGCGAGAGCCTGACAATGTCGGAGCTCTTGCGGGCAGCAAGATCGAGGAAGCCCGGATCCTGATGCGTGAAGCCGTTGTGGTCCTGGCGCCAGACATGGCTCGAGAGGAGGTAGGTGAAGCTCGCCAGGTCGGCGCGCCAGGGGTAGGTGGCTGCCGCTTCCAGCCACTTCGCGTACTGATTGAACATCGAGTCCACAACGTGGACGAACGCCTCGTACGAGGTGAACAGGCCATGGCGCCCCGTGAGCACATATCCTTCGAGCCATCCCTGGCAGAGATGCTCGCTGAGGATCTCCATCACTCGGCCCTCGTCCGCCAGATCTTCATCGACACCGCGCTCTTGCTCGTTCCACTGCTTTGCGGTGGCGGGGAGCACGCCCTGCGCAAGCCGATTCGAGCGCAACTCGTCGGCGGCAAAGATCCGAAAATCGCGAGGATTGAGCCGCAGCAGCTCTCCGAGCCATTCGCCGAACACCGTAGTCGCTGACGCGTCGCCTTCTCGGTCTGCGCTGTGGAGAGCCTCGTCCGCCAGTGCCGGCATCCGAAGAGCTCGTCGACGAAGACCGCCGTTCGCCCGCGACGAGCCACTCATCGTGGCCTCGATCGGTTCCGGAATGAGCTCCCGGACCGCCCGGGTGGGTACGCCGCGGTCATCGAAGAGCTCGTCGGGTCGGTAGGAGCGAAGCCACCGTTCCAGTTGCGCCAGACGGTCCGGCGACGACGCGACATCCTCAAGCGGAACCTGGTGGGATCGCCAGGTCCCCTCGACGGGCTCACCGTCGACCTCCTCGGGGCCGGTCCAGCCCTTGCGGCTGCGGAGCACGATCATGGGCCATCGCGGGGCCTGCTCGGACTGTGGCTCTCCGGCGCTGCGCGCGCGACGCTGGATCTGCGCGATGAGATCAAACGCGCGGTCCATGGCGTGGGCCATGACACTGTGAACCTCGGCCGGATCGGTCGCGTCGCGAAGATCCACGATGATCGGTTCGTGCCCGTGACCATTCATGAGGTCACGCAGCTGATGCTCCGGCATCCGATCCATAACGGTGGGATTGTCGATCTTCCAGCCGTTCAGATGCAGGATCGGCAGCACTGCGCCGTCGGTCCGAGGGTCGAGGAAGCCGGCCGACTGCCAGGATGCCGACAGCGCTGCGGTCTCTGCCTCACCGTCGCCGATGACGCAGGCAACGACCAGGTCCGGGTCATCGAGAGCCGCGCCATAAGCATGCACCAGCGAGTACCCGAGTTCACCGCCCTCCTGGATCGATCCCGGGACGTGGGGAGAGGTATGGCTCGGGATGCCTCCGGGCGCCGAGAACCGCGAGAAAAGCGAGCGCATCCCATCCTCGCTTCGTGGCATGTCGGGGTAGGTCGTGCTCCAGGTTCCTTCGAGCCAGCTGACTGCGTTCAGGGCAGGACCGCCATGGCCGGGCCCGGCGATGAAGAGCACCTCGGTACCCCGCTCAGCAATAACCCGGTTCAGGTGCGCGTAGAGGAGAGTCAGCCCTGGGACCGTACCGAAGTGGCCGAGCAGCCGGGGCTTGATGTCTGCCTCAGTGAGCGGACGGCGAAGCAGAGGGTTATCGCGCAGATAGATCTGCCCGACGCTCAGGTAGTTCGCCGCTCGCCACCACGCATCGAGGTTGGCGAAGGCATCCGTGCCGCGTTGCTCAGTGATCGTCGCCAGAGCTCCACTGCCCGTCACCGGCGAGCTCGATGTCATCTTCGGGCACGGGAATCAGAGCGATCGGCACACCCGGGGAGAGGAGCAGATAGGCCTCTCGGCGCATACCTTCGCCGTCGTTCACGCGCAGCCAACTCGGTCCATCTGTCGTGCCGTCCACGACCTCTTGGCGCACCTCCTCGAACTCTCGTCCTCCGACGCTGTAGAGCTCTCCGCCGTAGACGATGTCAATGCGCTTCATGGTTCCCTCCGGGCACAGGATCGCCTTCCTTCGGTTCGGGCACCACGTAGAGGCCGGATGGGGAGTTCGCCGTGTAGGCAAGTGCTTCGACCCACGCCATGTTCAGCTGTGGACGACGACCACCGTAGAACTTGTAGACCAGCGAGCATCTCGGGTGGACCCACACGGTGGTGCGCCCGTCTCCGATGCTCGCGTCGTCCTTCCACGTAAAGTGGAAGGCCTCGTTACGCCTCAATTTCGTGCCGATGACCACCTGAAGGTGAGCCAACGTGCGGTCGTCGAAATCGACTTTGACGTTTCCGTCGTAGATGAACTTTCCCATTCCGCTCTTTCTCCCATGTGCGGATGTACCCGAATCATCGGGGCATCCCGTGGTGCGGATCGTGTGAACCTTCGCACGCCGAGCCCGAAAGCGCGAGGGTATTGACCAGGACCCCTCGTACCCCCTAAGGCACGTTCGACCACATCTTTTCCGCGGACGATGGCACGCTCCTGGCCAGCGCGCAACCCCCGACTCACTTCATCGACCCCGGCGTACCGTCGCATCACGACGCGGGGAGGTCTCATGGTCGATTCTAGCGGCGCAGCATCGCCAGCACAGGTGGTATGGGCTATCCACCGCGCCGTCGCGATAGCCGTTCTGGCGCTGCTGACCTCCGCAGCATTCGCTGGCATCCTGCCCGGCTCGACGGTCTTCCTCGGCCTCCTGAGCGCAGACCCTCCCCTGACGTTGGCTCGCATCGTCCTCGTCGCCGTCCTGCTGACTGGCCTGCGTCATCCGGCGTCCTCGCTGCGAATACGCCTGCGGCTCGTCGGCATCGTGTTCGGCGTCATTGCCGCGATCGCCGTGATCGACCCACACGGGTTCGGGCTGCTCGCGCACGGGGTCCACCCGCCCGAGATCGCCGTTTCCGTTGCGCTGTGCGGGGTGACCCTGACCACGTCCTTCGTCGTCGAAAGGAAACGAAACACATGGTGATTCACGCCGCCGATCTCGGCATCCATCTCGACCGCGGCAGCGGGCAGGCCATGTATCGCTGGCTCGTTGCAAGCATGCTCTTCGGCCGGCCGGTGCAGCAGTCCGTCGGCGCTGACGCGTACCGCGCCCTGATCGATCGCGGACTGACCAGCCCCCCGAAGTACGCCGAACTCGAGCGCGAAGAGCTGCGCGCCATCCTCGACGACGCGCACTACGCGCGGATCGACTACATCATGACCGATGAGCTGCACGAGGTGATGGCGCGCATCGTTGATGAGTACGGGACAGTGTCGAAAATGGTGCGCACCAGCAGCGACCGCGACGAACTCACGCGGCGGCTCACGGCGATGAAGGGCATAGGGCCCAAGACCGCGGAGATCTTCCTTCGTGATCTGCCGGAGCACGTGCTGCCCCGGTAGGGCCGTACTCTCGCCTGGACGGATGGTCAAGTCCCTCGGGCGCCCGCGGGTGTCCGCCTTATCGTCGCCGCATGACTTCGCACGACGCATCCCAGGATCCGCGGACCGCACACACCAGCGACGATTTCCCCGAGCAGGAACAGCAGCAGCCGGGGCTCGAGACCGAGATGACTCCGACGCCTGACCATGGCGAGGATTCATACGTCGGGCACGGCCGACTCGCCGGGCGGCGGGCACTGATCACCGGCGGCGACTCGGGCATCGGTCGGGCGGTCGCGATCGCCTTCGCCCGCGAGGGCGCGGATGTCGCCATCGCGTCGCTGCCGGAAGAGCACGAGGATGCCGAGAAGACCGTCGCGCTCGTTCGCGACGCGGGAGTCCGCGCTGCGTCGTTCAGCGGTGACGTCCGCGACGAGGGATTCGCCGAGAAGATTGTCGCCGACACGGTAGCCGAGTTCGGTGGGATCGACATCCTGGTCCTGAACGCCGCTTACCAGCGCGACCGCGACAGTCTTGCCGAGCTCGAAACCGCCGAATTCGATCGGACGTTCCGCACGAACCTGTACGGCTTGCTCTTCTCGGCGCGCGCCGCCATGGAGCACCTGGATGCCGGTTCGGCCATCATCGTGACGTCATCGATTCAGGCATTCGACCCCTCGCCGGGCCTGCTTGATTACGCGATGACGAAGGCGGCGCAGGTTGCTTTCGTGCGCGCCATGGCGCAGGACCTCGGTCCCCGCGGCATCCGGGTCAACGCCGTGGCCCCCGGTCCCATCTGGACCCCGCTCATCCCCGCGACGGACTTTGATGAGGAAAAGCTCACGACCTTCGGCAGCGACACCCCGCTCGGGCGCGCCGGCCAGCCCGCGGAACTTGCGGGCATGTACGTCTATCTCGCAAGCGACGAGGCCTCATACGTTTCGGGCGGCGTCTTCCCGGTCACGGGAGGACGTGCGCTCTAGCGCACGACCCGCACCCATCGGCCATCGGCCATCCGTGGCCCCTCAGCCACCGACAGAGCCACCGACAGAAAAGAGAAACCATGCCTGGACGCCGGAACTCGAGCCTGAAGGACCCGGAGCTGTACGAGGAACTACGCGATGACGGCGCGTCGAAAGAGAAGGCGGCCCGCATCTCGAATGCGGCAGCCAATCGAGGACGCTCGAACGTCGGACGCAAGGGCGGCGAATCGGGCAGCTACGAGGACTGGACCGTTGACGAGCTCAAGAAGCGCGCGAAGGAACTGGGACTGAGCGGCTACTCGTCGATGCGCAAGAAGGAACTCATCGACGCCCTGCGGGACCACTGAGGTTCGGCACGACCTTCACGACCGCGCCCAGCACGGCGGCAAGCAGCGAGACGAGTTCTGTCACGAGGATGCCCAGCACCGTGGTGATCGCGGCGATCACTGCTGCCCAGATTCCGGCGGTTCGCAGAGCTTTCATGGGCCAACAGTAACGCTCGCGAGCATGCCTCGCAGGTCTACAGCTCGAGGGGCCATGGCTCATCGGGGGCCCCGCCACGCACTCCCTCAAGCTGTCGAGTGCGCCGTTCAATCTCTTCGAGCGCATCCTGATCGGGCTCGATCGTGATGCCGCCTGCGACGGATTCGACGACGAACGCGGCGGCTTCATTGAGAAGCAGTGTGACCGTGACCGGGTTGCCCTCCGCGCTTACGGCAGGAACGGTGACAGCATCCGCGGAGCGGTGCTCGCTGAGCACGCGGGCGTAATCGATCAGGGCAGCGGCAGTGTCGTCGTGCATGAAGAGCGACCTACCGGCATAGTGCACTTGCTTCATGCCGCGAACGTACCTTCTGTGGATTGCGAGGTACGAGGCCGTTGACAAGTGCAGTCTCTAGTCCTAGGACATTAGGGCGCAGGATAAGGAGTCGCACGAAGCACTCGAGCGAGGTGAGCGGCGTTCAATGCCACTGGAGAGATGTCCGACCCAGGTCGGAGTCGCGAAGACGAGGATGTCGGAATCCAGGATCTGCTGACGGCCCTTCGGCCACTGGTCGCCGTCACCCATGTCGGCTTCGACGCCGGGACGGATGTCGAGATCGACCACCCTCACCGTGCTGTTGGAAGCGCCGTGCTGCGTCAGGGAGTCGAGCACGATGTCGGTGAGGTCTTGAGTACTGGACTCGGCGGGCGACGGCTTGAGCGTGCAGTTGAGCGGGATCGCGCGCAGGGGTGTCTCAGTCATGGCGCCAGTCAATCGGTCACCGCGAGCCCCGTCGCGGGCCTTGACATCCGACGAGCGCGGAGACCGGGCGCCTGGTCTACATGGCCAGACGCCTGAGGATCAGGTCCATGATCCGATCAGGGAGCAGGCGACGTGCGGCGACGACGATCTTCGCTGACGCCGGAGTCGCGTATCGGGTCTTCGGCCGCCGCGCTGTCGCCGCGCGCACGATTGTGGCCGCGACATCCTCTGGGGTCCCGGATGCCGGCGAGTCGTCGACGCGTTCGTAGTTGCGGACGAGGGCTCGGGCCTGCTCGGCATACGGACCGGCTCCCGAGTACTCTTTGGCGCTCCGGCGCGAGATCGAGTTCCACTCGGTCCGGATCGGCCCCGGCTGGATGATGACCACGTCGATCCCGTGGGGGGCCAGTTCGATCCGCAGTGAGTCCGAGAGCCCTTCGACCGCGAACTTCGTGGCGTGATACCAGGAGCCGATCGGTTCGTAGATGCGCCCGCCGATGGACGAGACGTTGATGATGCGGCCGCGCCCGAGAGCGCGCATCGTCGGGATCACGAGCTGGCTGAGCCGCGCCAGCCCGAAGACGTTGACCTCGAACTGGCGGCGGGCCTCGTCGATGGGCACGTCCTCGAGTGCGCCGTACGACCCGTAACCAGCGTTGTTGACGAGCACGTCCAAACGCCGCTGCTCACGGATGATGCGGTCAACGCCAGCGCGCAGGGATGCGTCATCCGTGACATCCATCGCGATCACCTGGCATCCGGCTGCCTCGAGCTCCTGCATCCGGTCTACCCGCCTCGCTGCGCCGTAAACGATCCAGCCGCGCGCAGCGAGCGCGAGTGCCGTGGCGTGGCCGATCCCTGAGGAAGCGCCGGTGATGAGGACGACGGGGCGTGGTTTCGGGCTCATTCCCTTAGTTCATCACGCCCCGTGGCGGTCAGCTCCGGATGTCGGAGGCTCGACCTAGAGTGCGATGCATACCGAGAGCGTGCCCCTCTCCCGATGGAACAGGAGCACGTTCATGACCACGTACAACTCTTCTGCTGCAGCGACTCCAGCGGCGTTTGACGACCTCGTCCTCACCTGCTGCCACATCCGCGAGGGCGAGCGCCCAGTCGGATTCGTCTCGCATGACTCGCTCGGATGGGTCTTCACGTGTGGGCGAGACGACCACTGGACCGACTGCTGGGGTATGGCACACGCGTATCACTTCACGGCCGCCGACTCGTCGCTTGTCCCGCTTGGTGCACTCGGTGTGGGCGGGCAGGCGGCGCGCCTCGCCGCGGGTCACGCCTGGCTGACGCTTCCCGTCTTCGAGGCGGACGAGAGCGCGCCAGATCAGTCCCAGTCGAGGTAATCCTCGATGGGCCAGGCGGTTTCCCCGACATGGGTCAGCGGGAACAGGTCACGGGCTCCCTCGATCGTGACGACGCTGATCCGCTCGGGAGCGCGCGCTGCGAGAGCCTCGCCGTTCGCCGGCGCTGCCACCTCATCGTCGGCTCCCTGGATGATCAGGATGGGGATACCCGGCGGGATCTCGAGCGGGCCGACCTCAGGCGTCGCGGCGCGAGCAGCGCGCTGCATGGCGACGAGCTCGGACTTACGGGCGTTCTCCGGCACCTCGGATGCAGCGGATGCCGCGGCATCCTCGGTCCCCTCGACGCCGAGAAGCAGGAGTCCGCCGAACCGCCCGGGGTGGTCGATGGAAGCGATGCGCGCCACCGAGCCGCCAAAGCCGTGTCCACCGACCCAGGGGAACGCAAGGTCGAGGTGATCCATCACGTCGATGACGTCCTCGGCAAGATCGTGCATCGTCGGTTCGGCCCCAGACTGCGGGAGACGGCTGCCGATCCGCACGACGTGGAAGTCCTCCTCGGCGAGCGCTTCGGCAAGTGGCCCGAGGTAGCCGATGTTCAATCCCTGGCCGGGCACCAGCACGAGAGACGGGCCGTTGCGGCGGTCCTCGGCGTACGGGATCGCTCGCCCATCGGGTTCGAACGTCTCGATGTCAGCCATGTCGTCTCCGTCCTCTCGAAGCCAGCGCCTCATGACCCAACCGGGACAGAGCGCGTAAGCGTGATCACCCTGGACGACCCTAACCGAACGAGGGTGCGGACAATCCGTTCCCGGCGGCTCACCCAGTCCACTGGCGTCGTCTCCACCGAGGCGCGAGGTCAGGAGAAGAGTTGGCGCAGCGCGTCGAGGTCACCGGCGTCCACGACCTCTTGGACCGCGTCGATGGTGGTCTGGTTCGCAAACATCGGCTTGAGCGTGTCGTTCCAGATTGACCGCACGGTGTCCACGTCCCCAGTGTCAACTGCCGCGCCCGCGGACTCGATTGCCTGCTGGTAAGGAATCTGCTCGAACCCCGCAGGCGCGTCACCTGGGGCGTAGTAGGGAACCCAGGGAATGGCCGGGTCGGGGGTGAGCCAGAGCACATGACCCGGATGAATCACACGCACGTGGTTCATCTGAGCCAGGTTTGGGTACGCGCAGAGCCGTTCAGCGATCACGGACTCGACGTCACCGGACGCAACTGTATAGGCCACAGGAGCACCGTCATCATCGGCTGTGACCTCGCCTTGCGCGAACTCTCGTGCGCCCAGATCACGAAGGCTCCCGCGCCGCTCCCAGTACAAACCGTCGGATTCGCTCACGACCTGGGATAGGCCGGCGCAGGAGTCCGGATCTGTCGCTTCCGTCGCAGACGAAGCCTCGGAGATCGGCGTAGCGACAGCCGTGGGGACGGGAGCGCCGAGTGTCTTGACGGACTCCGGCGCCGTCACGGTACACCCAGCGAACGCGGTCGCGGCCACCAGAAACACCACGAGCGTGAGAGATAGCCTGGCTCCAACCGACAGCGCGCCGCAAGCCGCGGCCGGCGATTCAGTTGTTGAAGCGGAACTCCACCACGTCGCCGTCCTGCATGACGTAGTCCTTGCCCTCAAGCCGCGCCTTGCCGCGCGAACGAGCCTCGAGCACCGACCCCGCGTCGACGAGATCGTCGAACGAAATGACCTCGGCCTTGATGAAGCCCTTCTCGAAGTCGGTGTGGATGACCCCGGCGGCCTGGGGCGCCTTCCAGCCCTTACCGATCGTCCACGCACGGGCCTCCTTCGGCCCGGCGGTGAGGTAGGTCTGCAGGCCCAGCGTGTCGAATCCGATACGGGCGAGCTGGTCGAGACCCGACTCCTCCTGTCCGGTCGACGCCAGGAGCTCCGCGGCATCCTCAGGATCGAGGTCGATGAGTTCGGACTCGATCTTTGCGTCGAGGAACACTGCCTGCGCGGGGGCGACGAGCGCCGCGAGGTTCGCCTTGGCGCCCGCATCCGTCAGCACCGACTCGTCGACGTTGAACACGAAGATGAAGGGCTTTGCGGTCAGCAGACCGAGCTCGCGGATCGGAGCGAGGTCGATTCCGGATGCCGACAACAGCGTCCCGCGCTCGAGCGCGTCCTTCGCGGCGAGCGCGGTCTCGAGCACGACCGGGTCGAGCTTCTTGCCCTTGACCTCTTTCTCGTACCGCGTGATCGCCTTCTCGAGCGTCTGCAGGTCGGCGAGCTGGAGCTCGGCGTTGATCGTCTCCATGTCGTTCTTCGGGTCGACGGCGCCGTCGACGTGCACGACATCCGAGTCGGCGAAACCGCGCACGACCTGGGCGATGGCGTCGGCTTCGCGGATGTTGGCGAGGAACTGGTTGCCCAGGCCCTCCCCCTCGGACGCGCCACGGACGATGCCGGCGATGTCGACGAACGAGACGCTGGCCGGAAGGATCCGCTCGGAGCCGAAGATCTCCGCGAGGGTGTTCAAGCGCGGATCGGGGAGGTTCACGACGCCGACGTTC
>NZ_DBHD01000097.1:0-8160 GCF_002296025.1 Microbacterium sp. UBA837 | reverse complement strand
GATCAGCGCGTGATGACGCTCGTGAAGGCTCCGGCGAACTCGGCGGCGATCGTCTCGACCAGATCGTCGGTCGTTGCGGTGGCGGGAACAGGCGGGGCATCCGGTCTCGTGCCCACATCCCGGGCTCGCTGCAGGGCCCACCACTGCACGCCCTCGGCGAGCAGTTGCTCGCCGAGCAGACGCAGCTGGTCAGCATCGGTGAGCGTCGGATGGACGGTCGTGCGCACCTCGTACTCCAGCGGCCGTTCGCTGCCCGCGCGCGCCCGTGCGGCATCCAGCAGGAGCCGCAGGGAGCGCCAGGCATGGATGCCGCTGCCGCGGCGCTGCGTCACGGTGGCGTAGTCGGCGGCGGATGCCTTGATGTCGAGGCCGACCCAGTCCAGTTGGGGAAGGACCGAGTCCAGTCGCGAGGGAAACGCGCCCCCGGTGTGCAGGCCGACGCGGATGCCGAGCCGTCGCGCCTCGTCGATGGCGGGGACCAGCGCGGTCTGCATCGTCGGTTCACCACCGGAGAAGACGACGCCGTCGAGCTGGGTGCGGCGCTCGTCGAGGAACGCGAGGACCTCGCGCCACGCGATCGTGCCGGTGCTGTGGGGGTCGATGAGGTCGGGGTTGTGACAGTAGACGCAGTCCCACGGGCACCCCTGAAGGAAGACCGTCGCGGCCAGGTGGTCGGGCCAGTCTGCTCCCGAGAATCTCGTGAGTCCGGCGATGCGTAGCTCGTCAGCTGTCTCTGACGCGAGCGCGTTCATTGTCGCGCCAGCGCCGGGGGCGCTGCATCCGGCTCGGCGGCTTCCGGCTCCGGCGCGGCACGGGTGGCATCGAAGTACACGCGCTCGGCGGCTTCGCCCTGCTTGCCGATGTTGAACGAGGACACCGGCCGGAAGTAGCCCATGACGCGCGTCCACACCTCGCAGTCCCGACCGCAGCGCGGGCAGAGCGGGTGGTCGCCCGAGACGTATCCGTGTGCGGGGCAGATCGAGAAGGTGGGCGTGACAGTGAGGTAGGGGAGCCGGAACTGCTCGAGGGAACGCCGAACCAGGTTCTTGCAGACGGATGCCGACGCAACGGCTTCGCCGAGGTACAGGTGCAGCACGGTTCCGCCGGTGTAGAGCTGTTGGAGCGGCTCTTGGAGGCTCATCGCCTCGAACGGATCATCGGTGTAGCCAACGGGAAGCTGCGACGAGTTTGTGTAGTACGGGTGGTCGGCGGTGCCCGCGTGGCGGATGCCGTCGCCGCCGGCGCCCCGGGGAGCGCCGCTCTGATCGCCGAATCTGGCGATGTCCAGCCGCGCGAACCGGTAGGTCGCGCTTTCGGCGGGGGTCGCTTCGAGGTTGTACATGTGCCCCGTCTGTTCCTGGGCTTCGACCATGCGAGCCCGAACGTGCTCGAGCAGCCACGACGCCAACTCCATGCCCTCGGCATCCGTGATGTCGTGAGCGTCGAGGGTGAAGTTGCGGATGAACTCGTTGATGCCGTTGACGCCGATCGTTGAGAAGTGGTTGTCGAGCGTGCCGAGATAGCGCTTCGTGTACGGGAACAGGCCACCGTCGATGTGGCGGCCGATCTCTGCGCGCTTGGCTTCAAGGCTGTCGCGGGCGATGGCGATCAGCTCATCGAGTCGGTCGAGAACCCCCTGCCGGTCGCCGGGGTGGAGGTATCCGAGGCGGGCACAGTTGATCGTGACGACGCCGATCGATCCGGTCTGCTCGGCGGATCCGAAGAGCCCGTTTCCGCGCTTGAGGAGCTCGGTGAGGTCCAGCTGGAGCCTGCAGCACATCGAGCGGATCATGTGCGGGTCAAGGTCTGAGTTGATGAAGTTCTGGAAGTAGGGGAGTCCGTAGCGGGCTGTCATCGCGAAGAGGGCGTCGACGTTCGGGCCGTCCCAATCGAAGTCCTTCGTGATGTTGTAGGTCGGGATGGGGAACGTGAAGGCGCGACCGTCGGCATCCCCGTCGGCGTAGACCTCGATGAACGCGCGGTTGATCAGCGACATCTCCTCGGCGAGGTCTCCGTAGGTGAAGTCCTGCACGACGCCCCCGATCAGGGGCCGCTGGTCTGCGAGGTCGTCGGGGCACGTCCAGTCGAACGTCAGATTCGTGAAGGGCGTCTGCGTTCCCCAGCGGGAGGGGACGTTGAGGTTGAAGACCAGTTCTTGCACAGCCTGGAGCACCTGGTCGTACGAGAGCCCGTCGATGCGAACGAAAGGCGCGAGATACGTGTCGACGGAGCTGAACGCCTGTGCGCCCGCCCACTCGTTTTGCAGCGTGCCGAGGAAACTGACCATCTGACCGGTCGCTGCCGACAGGTGTCGTGGCGGCGCAGAGGAGATCCGGCCGGGGATGCCGTTGAAGCCCTGTTCCAGGAGGGTGCGGAGCGACCATCCCGCGCAGTATCCGGCGAACATATCGAGGTCATGGATGTGGATGTCGCCGTCGCGGTGCGCGGCTCCGGCCTCGGGGGAGTACACCTCATCGAGCCAGTAGTTCGCGATGATCTTGCCCGCGGTGTTGAGGATCATGCCGCCGAGCGAGTAGCCCTGGTTCGCGTTCGCGTTCACGCGCCAGTCCGACCGGGACAGGTATTCGTTGATCGTGTCTGACACGGCCACGGCTCGCGGTGAGGCGGCAGGGCGAGGTTTCATCGGCGGCTTCCTTCGGAGTGTGGGCGCGCGGTTCGGAGGGTTTCCCGGATCGCGGGAATGCCACTATATGCAGTGCTCGATCTCGAGCTCGACACAATATGTGGTGATCGACATGGTCAGACCACATGGCATCCTGCATCCTTGTGGCGGCGTACAGCATCGCGTGTCGGTCCCAGCGAAAACGCCACGGAGGAGTATCTGGCCAAAGCCCAACTGTTCGGTCGCGCCGTGTTGCGGGTGTTGAGCGCTGGATGGCGCAACAAGGCGCGACCGAAGTGTGAGGGGGTGGACTGGGATGGTGGAGCCCATCTCTTTCGGTCGCGCCGTGTTGCGGGTGGATTGCCGTGGATGTCGCAGTTTGGCGCGACCGAGTCCAGGGTGTCCGGACCTGGGTCACCGATGGGGGGACCTTGGCGCCTGACTAGAGGTATACCCCCGGGAGTACCTTCATGTCGGAGCCGCGAACCGCTGCGACCCGAATGTGAAGGAGAGCGCCATGAAGATCGTCGTCGTCGGAGGAGTCGCTGGAGGGGCATCCGTTGCCGCGAGAGCTCGCCGTCTGGACGAGTCGGCCGAGATCGTGGTGCTCGAGCGGGGCGAGTACGTGTCGTTTGCGAACTGCGGTCTGCCGTACCACATCGGTGGTGTCATCGCCGATCGCAGCCGCCTGCTGCTGCAGACTCCCGAGAGCCTTCGCGAATCGCTCGACATCGACGTGCGCATCGGCCAAGACGTGGTGGGACTTGACCGCGCCGCCCAGACGGTGACGGTGCGCGAGGTCGCGACAGGCCGCGAATACACCGAGTCCTATGACGCGCTCGCGCTGTGCCAGGGTGCCGATCCGCTGCAGCTTCCGCTGCCGGGGATCGATCTTCCCGGCATCCACACCCTGCGAAACGTCGCCGACATGGATGCCATTAAGTCGCGCCTCGACGAGGTCTTGGCCGCCGCAGCGTCCCGGGGACGGGCCGCGAAGACCGTCGTGATCGGCGCCGGGTACATCGGCATCGAGATGGCTGAGAACCTCATCCATCGCGGGGCTGAGGTCACCATCGTCGAGCTCGCCGACCAGATCCTCCCGCCGCTGGATAAGGACGTCTCGATTCCCGTCGAGCAGCACGCGCGGGGGCGCGGCGTCGAACTGCAGCTCGGCACCGCGGCCGCAGCCTTCACGCAGGCATCCGATGGGATGCTGCGCGTCGAACTCAACAACGGACAGTCGCTTCCGGCCGACCTCGTCGTGCTGTCTGCGGGCGTGCGCCCGAACGTGACCCTGGCCCGCGAGGCGGGGCTGGAGATCGGCGAGCGCGGCGGCATCGTCGTCGACACGCACATGCGCACCTCCGACCCGCACATCTGGGCGGCGGGCGACGCTGTCGAGACCGCGCACACCGTGCTGCGACCGGGAGAGCCCGCGCGGTGTGACAGGCTGAGATCGTGACGATCCAACCCCCCGCTCCCGGAGAGCCGCGCCGCCCGTCGGGCCCGCGCGATCCCGGTGACGCGTGGGTGATCGCGCCGACGGGGGAGCGCTACTGGGGTCGGTTCGGCGCAGCGGGTCTGCTCGCCGTGGATGCCGAGCGCGGCATCCTGTTGCAGCACCGCGTCGGCTGGAGCCACCACGGCGGAACCTGGGCGCTGCCCGGCGGTGCGCGACACGAGAACGAGGATGCCGGTGTGGCGGCGCTTCGCGAGGCTCGGGAGGAAGCCGCGGTGCCGCCGAATGCCGTGCGGCAGCGGTTCTGGAGCGTGCTCGATCTCGATATCTGGTCGTACACAACGGTGATCGCCGACGTCATCGTGCCGTTCGACCCGCGAATCGCGGATGCCGAGAGCGTTGCGCTCGAGTGGGTTCCCGTGGACGCGGTCGCGGATCGACCGCTGCATCCGGCCTTCGCCTCGGCGTGGGAGCATCTTCGCCCGCTGCTGTCGGTGCGTCCTGCGGTCGTCGTCGACTCCGCGAACGTCGTGGGTTCGGTGCCAGACGGATGGTGGCGCGACCGTGCTGGTGCGGCCGAGCGCCTGCTCGAACGGGTTCGGCACTGGCAGGCGCGGGGAGTGGATGCCGAGGCGCTCGGGCTTCCGGGAGCGCACTGGTTCCCTGCCGTGGCGGTCGTGCTCGAGGGTCAGGCCAAAGGCGCGGCTCGACCTGCGGATGACGCAGGCGCCGGCATCCGTGTCGTGCTGGCACCCGGCGAGGGGGATGACGAAATCGTCGCCGAGACGCAGCGGCGCATCGGCGCCGGTGAGCAGGTCGTGGTCGTGACGAGCGACCGAGGACTGGCCGCCCGGGTCAGCACAGTGGGTGCGCGGGTGGTCGGTGCAGGCTGGCTGCTCGATCAGCTTGACGCGTCCGCGTAACGAGCGTTATTCGGCGGACCGGCCGCGCAGCCGGTCGATATCGCGGCGCTCACGCTTGGTCGGCCTGCCCGCCCCGCGATCACGGACGGGAACGAAGGGTGTCTCTTCCCGAGACGGCCGGGCCGGGGTGCGATCGTCTACCGCGAGGGCAGCCGCCGGTGCTCCGACGCGCTTGGTCAGGAGCTGCTTGACGACGAGGATGCGGTCGAAGCCGGCGATCCGGACGCGCAGCTCATCGCCGATCCGCACGGGCTGAGCGGCCTTCGCGCGATCCCCGCCAACGCGCACATGCCCCGCGCGGCACGCCGCGGTGGCTGCGGATCGGGTTTTGTAGACCCGCACGGCCCAGAGCCAGGCATCCACGCGCACGGAGTCGGTCACACCGTCGATTCTCTCGCGGCCCGCGCCGCGTGGGTCGCGATCACGGCGCCCACGGCGATGAGTCCCTGCCCGAGTGTGTAGGTGATCATGACGAGGGCGCTGCTTCCCGACGGCATGGAGTCTGGAAGAAACAGCCGGAACGCGAGCACCGTGTCGGAGATCAGGAAGAACGCGCCGCCCCACGCGATGGCGGGGTGGCACCGCGTCGAGAGCACGGCGGTTCCGCCGAGGACGAGGCCGTAGAGCGCGACCGCCACCGCGAGTCCGCCGAGAGTCGGCCAGAGGTACACGACCAGGACGACCCACCACACGGCGTAGACGGCAGACCACCACGGCACACGCCGAACCGCGAAGAACCGCCAGAACAAAACGATGTAGGCGACATGCGCGAGGCCGAAGCACAGGAGCATCGCCGGCAGCTCGTCATCGAGGAACGGGAAGAAGGTCGCGGCGCCGTCGCCGAGCCACGACAGCGCGAGAGCGACAAAAAGCAGCGTGTAGGGCGGACCCCACTGCGACCCGCGGCCACCCCAGAGCACAGCCACGGCAAGAAGCGGCATGAGTGCCAGCTTGGTGGGGCCGCTCACGGCATCCCACCCCGACAGCAGCGCCGTGACGTGCACGATCGACACCGCAACGTAGGGCAAGAACCCCCACCACCAGCGCGGGGAGAGGTCGGATGCGGCGACTCGGGTCGTAGCGGCATCAGCGGTCACAGACACTCCTTCGTGTTGGGAACCGCTCCCACCCTATTGCTGGTGAGTGCGCGAGAGGTAGCGCTTGCGGCCGAGTGATCGCGACAATGGACGGGGAGGGAGTCAGGATGGCGGAGTCGACGGTGACGGCGTGTCCGTCGTGTGGTGCGAAGAATCGGGTGCCGGCGGCGCGCACCGGCAAGGTCCGTTGCGCCTCGTGCCACGCGGATCTGCCCTGGCTTGTGGAGGCCGACGACGCTTCGTTCGACGCTGTCGTGGGTGATGCAACGCTTCCGGTGCTCGTTGATGTGTGGGCGCCGTGGTGCGGTCCGTGCCGGATGGTGTCGCCAATCGTCGAGCAGATGTCGCGGGAGTTCGCCGGCAAGCTCAAGGTCGTGAAGGTGAACTCGGATGAGTCGCCGCGCGTTTCGCAGCGTCACGGCATCCAGAGCATTCCGACTCTGCTGCTGTACCGGGACGGCGCGGAGCAGTCGCGGCAGATCGGCGCGCTTCCTGCGCCGCAGTTGCGCCAGTGGGTTGCCGGGCAGGTCGGTTAGAGGTTCGTATCCCCGGGTGCCTGGCGCGCGGGGATGAGGAGCGAGGCAAGAAGCGCCGCGACCGCGAGCACCGCGATCAGCCCGAACGCGAGTGCGTAGGACGCAGGATCCGGTTCGTCTCCGCTCGTGGCGAGCAGTGCCGCGCATCCTGCTGCCCCGAATGCGCCGCCGATCTGACGTGCGGCGATGTTGACGCCGCTGACGCTCGAGATCGTGTCGTCATCCGTGACGTCGACGAGCACGTTGACCAGGCCGGCCGAGCCCGTAGCGACGCCCGCACCGACGAGGACGGAGCCGGCGAGCAGACTCGGCAGCGTATGAGCCCCCGCCGCGAGGATGATGCCACCGATGACCGTGGCCGCTGCGCCGAGAACCGCGGGTCCGCGCCTGCCGAGGCGTCGCCGCAGGATGCCTGACAGCGGCCCGACCGCCGCCATCGCCGCGGTCGCGGGTAGGAGCAGGAGCCCCGCGAGCGTGGCCGGTGTCAGCGGCCCCGCAGTGGCATCCCCGACTTCGATGAAGACCGGGAGGGCGACGAACGTTGCGAACAGGGCGGCGCCGAGGAACAGGGAGGTCACGTGCGAGGTCCAAAGCGCCCGGACACGGAGGTGCGAGACGCCCGCGGACTCTGACCGTCTGACCACTCGCCATGCCCACACGGAGATGACAGCTGCGCCGGCGGCCAGGCTCCCGACGGTGAGCGCGACCTCGGCGTCGGAGCGCGGGGCCTCGGTGACCGCGAAGAGCAGGATCGCCACACCGCCCGCGAGCAGCAGCGAGGACGCGAGGTGGAGCGGCTGGCGATCCGCGCGCGGGGCCTCGGCGAGACCGAATGTCATCACTCCGGCAACGGCGAGTAGTGCGAAGGGCAGCCATGCGAGAGCCTGCGTGCCGACACGGTCGACGAGGATGCCGGCGATGACGACCCCAAGTCCGGTCCCGGTCGCGAAGGTTCCCGTGAGCAGCCCGACGGCGAGCGGACGTTGCGCTTCGGGAACGACGCGGCGCGCCAGGGCGATCGCCAGCGGAAAGACTCCGCCGCCGAGGCCCTGCAGTGTTCGACCCGCGATCAACTCGCCCATCGAGCCGGCGAGGCCCGCGATCGCGAGGCCGACCATGACGACCGGTATCAGGATCAGCAGGACCAGTCGGGGTCCGAACGTGTCGCCGAGCCGTCCGATCACGGGTGTCGTAGTCGCTGCGACGACGAGCACGATCGTGAGTGTCCAGCTCGACTCGGCAGCTGTCGTGCCGAACTGGTCAGCAGTGATCGCGAGGGTCGGCGCGACCATCGAGAGGGGGAGCGCAGCGCCTAGCGTTGCGATGACCAGGGTGACGAGGCTCACCACGCCACGGTGCGACATCCGTGCGCGCACAGGTTCGCTCTGGGCCATGCATCCACGCTACCGACGGATGCCGAACCCACCGGCGAGCTCGATTCTCGACTGGCCGCGGGACCGGCTAGGATAGGGGAGTTGTCCGCGCTTCGGCGCGGCTCCGGGATGTGGCGCAGCTTGGTAGC
>NZ_DBHD01000169.1:0-4333 GCF_002296025.1 Microbacterium sp. UBA837 | reverse complement strand
CCGATGAGCTTGGACTCGCCATAGGGGGAGGCTGGGCGCTTGGGAAGGTCCTCGACCACGAGCGGCACATCCGGGGTCCCGTACACCGCGGCGCTGGACGAGAACACGATCTTGGTCACTCCCGCCGCCGCCATCGCCTCGAGCACGATCCGGGTGCCCTCGACGTTCTGGTGGTACGTGTGCAGGGGCCGGGTGACCGAGACGCCGGCGTACTTGTAGCCGGCGACATGGATGACGCCCTCGACCTCATGCTCGCGCAGCGTTTCTTCGACGAGCTCGCGGTTGAGGATGGAGCCGCGCACGAACGGCACTCCCGCCGGCACGAAGCCGTCGTGTCCGCTGGACAGGTCATCGATGACGACCGGGGCGATCCCCGCGGCGGACAGCGCGCGGACGACGTGGGCACCGATGTATCCGGCACCGCCGGTGACAAGCCAGCTCATGGCTTCCATCCTGTCAGGTCGGGGATCACTCTTCGGTCGGGCCGAGGAGTGCGGAGGGGACGAAGCGTGCGGTCGCCGAGCTCGCGGCATCCAGAGTCAGCACGACGATCTCATTGGTCCCGGCGCGCGTCACCGGCGCTGGGACGTAGAGCGTGCGCTGGGGGCCTGCGCTCCAGAAGCGGCCCAGGAGGAACCCGTTGATCAGGGCGAAGTTCGGAATCGAGCTTGTCGTCGCTCGCAACTATGCGCTCGCGCTCGTGCTGATCACGCCCCTGGTCCTCGTCCTGACAGGCGCGGCAGCCGGAGAGTTCGGCTCGGTGGCGATCGCCGGCGAGCGTGTCGTCGACACGATCGTCGGGTCAGCGCTGGCGGTTGCCGTCAGCTTCGTTCCGCTTCGGGCGTACCGCAGGCCGGCCTAGGAACCGAGAGCCGCGGAAACGACGGCGCGCGCCTGCTCCTGCACCTCGCGCAGGTGCTCTTCGCCCTTGAGTGATTCGGCGTAGAGCTTGTAGACGTCTTCCGTGCCCGACGGCCGTGCAGCAAACCACGCGCTCTCGGTCTGCACCTTGAGGCCGCCGATCGCTGCGCCGTTGCCGGGCGCGTGCGAGAGCTTCGCGGTGATCGGTTCGCCGGCAAGCTCGGTAGCTGTCACCGACTCGGGGGAGAGCTTCGAGAGCGTCGCCTTCTGCGCGGGAGTGGCCGGCGCATCAACCCGCTGGTAGGCGGATGACCCGAACTGTTCCTCGAGCTCGGCATAGCGCTGCGAGGGTGTTTTGCCGGTGACGGCGAGGATTTCAGCGGCGAGCAGGCACAGCAGGATGCCGTCCTTGTCGGTTGTCCACACCGACCCGTCCTTGCGGAGGAAGGCCGCGCCGGCCGACTCTTCACCGCCGAACGCGACAGATCCATCGAGCAGACCTGGCACGAACCATTTGAATCCAACCGGCACCTCGTAGAGGTCCCTGCCCAGGGCCGCGACGACGCGGTCGATGATCATCGACGAGACCAGGGTCTTGCCGACCGCGGCATCCGATTCCCATCCGTCGCGGTGCGTGAAGAGGTAGTCGATCGCGACGGCGAGGTAGTGGTTGGGGTTCATGAGTCCGGCATCCGGGGTGACGATGCCGTGGCGGTCGGCGTCGGCGTCGTTGCCGGTGAGGATGTCGAACTCGTGGCGGCGGGCGACCAGCGATGCCATCGCGGAGGGGGAGGAGGGATCCATGCGGATCTTCTCGTCCCAGTCCAGCGTCATGAATCGCCAGGTCGGGTCGACGTCGGGGTTCACGACGGTAAGGTCCAAGCCGTAGACCTCGGCGATGTAGGCCCAGTACTCGACTGACGCACCGCCGAGCGGGTCGGCGCCGATCCGGATGCCGGCGCGGGCGATCGCGTTGACGTCGATGATGTTCTCGAGGTCGCGCACGTAGGCGTCACGGAAGTCGTAGGAACCGATGCGCTCGCCGTCCATATCGGCGAAGCGCACCCGCTTCACACCCTCGAGACCTGCCGCGATGAGCTCGTTGGCCCGGTTCGCAATCCAGCCCGTCGCGTCGGTGTCGGCGGGACCACCGTGGGGCGGGTTGTACTTGAAGCCGCCGTCCCGGGGCGGGTTGTGCGATGGGGTGACGACGATGCCGTCGGCACGCGTCGGGTCGTCGCCGGCCTTGCCGCGGTTGAAGGTCAGGATCGCGTGGCTGAGCGCCGGGGTCGGTACCCAGGAGTCACGCGAGTCGACGCGCACGCCGACGCCGTTGGCCACCAGCACTTCGATGGCGCTGCGCTCGGCCGGTCGGGAGAGCCCGTGGGTGTCGCGGCCCAGGAACAGGGGACCGGCGATGCCATTAGCCGTGCGGTAGTCGACGATCGCCTGCGTCGTGGCGAGGATGTGCACCTCGTTGAAGCTCGTCGACAGCGATGAACCGCGGTGACCGCTCGTTCCGAACGCGACGCGCTGCTCCGGCACCGCCGGATCGGGGACCCGTTCGTAATACGCGGCGATCAGTTCGTCGATGTCGATGAGGTCGGATTCTTCGGCTGGCAGACCTGCGCGGCTCATGAACACAGTCTGTCACCCGAGCGAGCGCACGCAATCCCGCGTGGCCTCTCGATGCCGATGCCCCCTGCTCTGGGGGCTGAACTGCGTGGGGTCGAGCCGCAGGTCTAGGCTGGGTTGCCGTGAGCGACGAGCCCGAAGCTACCCGCCGGACCTATAGCTATCTCGGACCCGCGGGGACCTTTACCGAAGCGGCTCTGGCGCAGGTGCCGGAGGCCCGCGGGCAGATCTGGCGCCCCGTCCGCAATGTCGGCGAGGCGCTCGCCGATGTCGTCGAGGGTCGATCGGATGCCGCGATGATCGCGATCGAGAACTCGGTCGACGGTGGGGTTTCGACCGCGCAAGACGCCCTCGCGACGATGCCCGGACTGCGCATCGTCGGCGAGTACCTCGTTCCGGTCGAGTTCGTCCTCGTCGGGCGGCCCGGCACACGGCTTGAGGACGTGTCGCTGGTGGCTGCGCATCCCGTCGCCTACGCCCAGTGCCTGCGGTGGCTTACCGGCACTCTTCCCGCCCACGCCCATATCCCGGCGGCGTCGAACGTCGCGAGCGCTGTCGGGCTGATCGACGGTACCTCGGATGCCGATGCCGCGATCGCTGCCCCCGGCATCCTGGAGCACCTCGATGTCGAGCTGCTGGCCGAGGGTATCGGTGACAACGCCGAGGCTGTCACGCGGTTCGTGCTGGTCAGTCGGACCGTCGCGCCACCTGAGCCGACCGGTGCCGACAAGACATCGCTCATCGCCGAGCTGCCCGATGATCACCCCGGGGCCCTTCTGGAGATGCTCGAGCAGTTCGCAACGCGCGGGATCAACCTGAGTCTGCTTGCATCGCGGCCGATCGGCGATGCGCTGGGTCGCTACCGATTCGTCATCGACGCCGACGGGCACATCAAGGACGAACGTATGGCCGATGCGCTCTTGGGGCTGCGGCGTTTCAGTCCCAAGGTCATCTTCCTCGGTTCCTATCCCCGCGCCGACCACGCGGTCGTCCGCTACCCCGACCGGTACTCCGACGATGTGTTCGTCGAGGCTCGAGACTGGTTGCGCGGCCTGCTCTCGGGTGAACCCGACCGCTGAGGCCTGCGATGGAAACTCTGGCGGTGGTTGCGGCATGGGTCGCGGTGGTCCTGCTCCTTGTGCTCGTCGGATTTCAGGTAGCGCTCGCGGCCGGGGTGTCGTGGGGGAAAGCGGCGTACGGCGGCGCAGCCGCGACGCTCGCACCGGCGCAGCGGGTCTCAAGCGGCGTCGCTGCAGTGATCTGGGCGCTGGTGGCGTGGTTCTTCCTGTCCCTTGCCATCCCCGCTCTCCCGGGCACCGTGCCCGCGTCGTGGCACATTGTCGTGCTGTGGGTGCTCGTCGCGCCCTTCGCGATCGCCACGGTGATGAACGGGATCTCGCGGAGTCGCATCGAGCGCGCCATCTGGACGCCGGTGTCCGCCGTGCTCCTCGTGTGCGCGCTGGTGAACGTCTTGCAGGCCATCGCGCTCTCAGGCGTCGCCGGTTAGTCAGCGCGAGTTCTTGACCGCCTCGTAGGCGGCCAGGGCCGCGTCCCGGGTCGCCTTCAGGTCAACGATCGGTTCCGGAGCCTCGTCCCCCGCGTACTCAGGAGCCCACTGACGAACGTATGTCCCGTCGGGGTCGAATTTCGCCGCTTGCAGCTCCGGGTTGAAGATACGGAAGTAGGGCGCCGCGTCGGCGCCGGAGCCGGCCACCCACTGCCAGCTGAACGGGTTGGATGCGGCATCCGCATCGACGAGGGTGTCCCAGAACCACTGCTCGCCCTTGCGCCAGTCGATCATGAGGTTCTTCGTGAGGAAGGATGCCGTCACCATCCG
>NZ_DBHD01000093.1:0-32541 GCF_002296025.1 Microbacterium sp. UBA837 | reverse complement strand
GCGAGTGTGGCCGGGTCGGCGCCCGGGTCGTGGAGGGCAGCGGCGAGCACGATGAGAGCTCGTTTGTCGGTCATCGGTCCTCCTTGAGGCGCGTTATGGCCAATGGCATTAATGTGCCACGTCCGGTGGGTAACGTCGGCCAGGCGCACGCGCCCGCGTGGCATGTGGACCGTCGAGGAGGAACCGTGAGCGAGCAGCCTGCACAGAATCAGCCAGCTGAGAAGAAGTGGACGGTGGGGCGGATCGTGCTGGCCGGCATCGGTCTTGTCGCACTGGGTCTCGCGGCGTACTGGATCACGTACGCGCTGCTGCTGCAATGAGTTCGGGTTCGGCTCAGCGGTCGGGCGTGGCCACCGGCATCGGGATCGCGCTGGGCGCCGGTCTTGGCGCGGTTGTGGGAGTCATCACGCAGAACATCGGGCTGTGGCTGCCGGTGGGCCTCGGGATCGGCGTCGCGATCGGTGTGAGCCTGGACGCTCGCACATCGCGGTCGCGTCGCGACGGTCACTGAGGAGCGTGCGACGCGTCACCGGGCTGCGCGGCCGAGGAGGGCTGCCTTGGCGGATTTGATGACGATCGCGACGTCGCCGATGAGGCTCCAGTTCTCGACGTAGGAGAGGTCGAGGCGCACCGCGTCCTCCCACGCGAGGTTCTCGCGGCCACTGATCTGCGACAGGCCCGTGATGCCTGGTTTGACCAGGAACCGACGCAGTGAGGCGTCGGTGTAGGTCTCGACTTCGCCCGGCAGGGGTGGGCGGGGGCCGACGAGCGACATGGTTCCGCCGATGACGTTGAACAGTTGCGGAAGGTCGTCGAGGGTGTGGCGGTGCATCCACCTGCCGAGGGCCGTCGGCACGGTGCCGTCGTCGTCCTCGCGAGCCGTGCGGAACGCGAGCATCGTGAACGGGCGGCCGTGATAGCCGATGCGGGTTTCGCGGACGCAGACGCGGCCCGGCGACGAGAGCTTCACGGCGAGGGCGAGGATGCCGAGAAGTGGGCTGATCACGACGACGGCGACAAGCGACACGATGAGGTCGGACATGCGCTTGCCGAAGCGTTGGCCGGGCGAGAACCGCGGTGTCTCGACGTGGACGAGGGGCAGGCCCGAGACGGGTCGGGTGTGGATGCGGGGTCCGGCGACGTCGGCGATGCCGGGTGCGAGCAGCAGGTGCTGGCGGCCGGCTTCGAGGCTCCACGAGATCTGCTTGACCTTCTCGGGCGGGAGAGCGTCGCTGCTGGTGACCAGCACAGTGTCGGCGCCGGTGTCGGCGAGGACGCGGGTGAGGTCGTCGAAGGTGCCGAGGACGGGGATGTCGGCATCCGTCGTCGGGATGCCCGCTTCGTGGTCGTCGGGCGGGAGGCAGGCTCCGACGACGAGGTAGCCGGTGTCGCGGCGCTGCTGCAGTTCGTGGCCGACCTGGGCGACTGACGCCGGCGATCCGATGAGGATGACGCCGGAGGCGCACTTTCCGACGCGTCGTTTGGCGACGAGCCACTGGCGCCACAGCCATCTGACGAGCAGGAGCAGCAGGATGCCGGCGGGCAGGCTGATGAGCAGGTAGCCGCGGGCGATGTCGACGCGGAAGAGGAATGCGACGATCGCGATGACCCCGAACAGGACGAGGGAGGAGTCGATGACGCGGACGTATTCGGTCATGCCGGTGCCGACGACGCCGGGCGTTCGGGTGTCGGCCAGGCTCAGGGCGAGCAGCCACAGGGCGACGAGGATCGCGGAGGTCAACCAGTACGACACGGCGGTGAAGCGCAGGTCTCGCAGGAGTGAGAGCTGCGCGTTGCCGGTGCCGAACCACACGATCTGGGTACCGTAAACGACCCACACCAGAACGACGGCGTCGCTGATCAGCAGTCGTGTGCGGTAACTCTCATGCCACGGTCGTGGCTCACCCGTGGAGCGCACTCACCCAGCCTTGCACACGCCGGTTGTTCACCGGCGCGACACCGTGGGTTTGAGAGAGAGCGGTGACTCAGCCGGCTCAGATACAGAGCGGATCGCCGAGATCGATGCGCTTCCCGTCGACGGTGAAGCTGCCTTCCGCGCAGATCAATGTGTCATCGGAGGGGCGAACAATGAGACCCGTATAGGCTCCTTGAACGTCTTGTTCGACGACGTCTATACGGTCGGGTCCGTCGGGAGCAGTCTGCGGGTAGAGAGAGATCGAGACCGTGTTGCCCATGGAGAGTCCGTCGTAGCGGGTAATGCGACCCCACCCTGCCTGGCACTTGTCAGACCAGATGATCTCGAGCAGCGAGTTATCGGCTCGCGTGTCGCCGGTGGCAACTTTGGCATCGTCGATGCACTCTGTCTGCGCTGGATCGGTGCCGTTTGTCACCTGGATGCGGGCCCGCGATGACTGTGCGCTGACCTCGGCGGCCACGAGCGAGGGTAGGAGCAGCGCGGCGGCGACGCCGGCCACGAGCAGGCCCCCGGCGAAGGCTCCCAGCCCGATGAGGATCCCACCGCGGCGCGTGAGCGGGCGCCCTGCTCTGGTGTCGGGCTCCGAGTTATCGCCGTCGGCATCACCGCGCAGGGTTCGTGCGAGGCTGTCACGACGCGAGAGCCACGCGTCCTGATCGCCCTGACATGCGTGCACAAGGGCATCGACCGTGCGCTCTGACGGAAGGGTCTTACCGGCGAAGGCATCCGAGATGACGGTGCGCGATATGCCGGTCTCGGACTGCAGTCTCGCCAGGGTTGGGCTCCCGGCATCCAGTTTCAGGCGACGCAGGTCAGCCGCGAATTTCTCGACCGAATCCGCGGTTGATTCGCTGTTCGAGGTGTGATCAGAGTCCGTTGTCATGCTGCCCCCCGGCATCGTTCGGTCCTCCCCGCCCAGTACACAGATATACCACGCACGCATTTCCGAGATCGCGCGCTGTGTAACGCGCGCGGCAGCGATCCGAAAAATCCGGATGCGTCCGATCCGACGAATCCGGCGGCCGGTTCGCCCGCCTGCCTGCTTCACTCGTGCCCGAGAGCCGTATGGGGAATATTCCCCATACGGCTCGGCGGTGGTGATCAGGTCTACTGGTCCCACTGGGCGGCGTATGCGGGGCACCATGCGCATGACAACACGTCGGGGGCTACTTGTCTTTTCTGGGGATGTCACTGTGCGGGATTTCTTTGCGGACCTGATGCGTAGACGCGGCGCGCTCGCGTCGGGCGCGACGCTCGCTGCGACCGCGCTGGTGATCTCCACGTTGGCAGTCATCTATCCGGGTGTTCCCACCGCTGACGTGAAGCTGGATGACGGGGGCGTGTGGGTTACCAAGAGCAACGACCTGCTCGTCGGTCACCTCAACTACCCGTCGCGTCTTCTCGATGGCGCCGCGCGAGCGCGCGCAGGTGAGTTCGACGTGCTTCAGGATGCCGCGACGGTCATCGTTCACGATCAGACCAACGCGACGCTCACGCTCGTCGACCCGGCGACCGTCGAGCTTTCAAACCCCACTGCGGTGCCCGCAGGCGCAGATGTTGCCTTGGGTGGAACGACGATCGCGGTGCGCGCCGGCAACGCTTTGCACATCCTCCCAGCCGATGCACTCGCAGGTGCTACCTTCGCCGAGGATGCGGCTACCGCCGAAGTCGGGGCGGGCCGTGGGGTCGCCGTGTCGTCTGATGGTGACTACGTCTTTGCAGTGTCCGCCGCCGAGGGGACGTTGACGCGCGTTGCAACGAGCAGTGCCGATGGTTCGTCCAGTGACGCCGTCATCAGCTTGGATGGAATCGACAGAAGCGCGCGCGTTCAAGTAGCAGCGATCAACGACAGCGCGGCTGCCTTCGATGCCGATACCGGCACTCTGTACCGTCCGGATGGCTCCGCGACAGTCATTCCGGATGGCGAGGACGGTGTGCTTCAGCGCTCTGGTGCGGGGCAGGATGCGGTGTTCGTCGCCACCCCGAGCGCGCTCGTCCGTGTGCCGCTGGGCGGTGGCGACCCCGAGGTTGTCGCCGTCGTCGGCGGCGGCGCCCCCGCGGCTCCCGTATGGCTCGCAGGCTGCGCCTACGCAGTGTGGAGTGGAACCGGTGCCTACGTGCGCTCGTGCACGGGTGACGCTGAGCCGGCCGTGAAAGAGATCGATGTCGCGCCAACCGCAACGCTCGTGCTCCGCATGAATCGAAGGGTCGTCGTCGTCAACGACATCAGCGGTGGAACGGTCTGGGTCGTCGAAAGCGAGATCGAGAAGGTCGACAACTGGACTGACGTCACTCCTCCCGCTGACGACAACGCCGACGAGGAGGAGAGCGAAGACGAGCAGCCCCAGTACGAGTTGCCCGAGCGCTCCGCCCAGAACAATCCGCCGGTCGCGGTGGATGACGAGTTCGGCGTGCGTGCGGGGCGCACGGTGCTCCTGCCGGTGACCGAGAACGACACCGACCCAGACGGCGACCTCCTCAGCGCGACGGCTCTGGATACTCCTGCGGGAGGGTACGCCGTGGCATCCGTGTTGGGCGGTGCATCCCTGCAGGTTTCGGTGCCTGCCAACGCGAGCGGCGCGACCTCATTTTCGTACGAGGTCGATGACGGGCGCGGTGGTACTGATCAAGCCACGGTCGCGCTCACCGTGCGGGACGCGAGCTCCAACGAGGCGCCCGCGCAGAGACGCGTCAACACCGTGCAGGTCGAGGCTGGGGCCTCGATGTCGTATGGCGCGCTCGATGGCTGGATCGATCCTGACGGTGACGACATCTACCTCAAGCGGGCCACCGTCGAAGGTGGTGACACCGTGAGCTATCGCAGCAACGGGGTCATCGAGTTCGCCGCGACCAGCGGCCAAGCGGGAACCAAGGAGGTCACGCTTGTCGTCTCGGATGGGCGGGACGAGGCCGAGGGCGTGTTGCGGGTCAACGTTCGTCCCGAAGGCTCGCTCGACCCTGTTGCGAACTCTGACCGCGTTACGACCGTGGCGGATGTTCCCGTCGTGGTCTCGCCTCTGAGCAACGATCTCAGCCCGAGCGGCGAACTGCTGCGACTCTCGAAGGTCGACGCGCTGCCGGGGATCACCCTGACGCCGAACTACAGCGAGAACTCGTTCGAGTTCGCGTCGAGCACACCGGGTACGTACTACGTGCAGTACCTCGTGACGGACGGCCCACGCTCGGCCGTCGGGCTCGTGCGGATTGACGTGCTGGATGCGTCAGCGACGAGCCAGCAGCCGGTGGCTGTGCGGGACCTCGCCCTCTTGCCGACAGGTCGCGATGTGCTCGTCGATGTCCTCGCCAACGACACCGACCCCGGTGGCGGGATTCTTGTGGTGCAGTCAGCGAAAGCGCCCAGTGGGTCGGGGGTTTCCGTCGAGGTGCTCAATCACAGTGTGCTGCGCGTGACCGACCTCGCGGGATTGTCGAAGACCGTGACACTCACCTACACGGTCTCAAACGGCACCGACAGTACCTCCGGTGACGTCGTCGTGCTACCGGTTGCCCTTCCCGAGAAGCTGCGTCCCCCGGTGGCGGTGGAGGATCGGGGGATCGTGCGTGTCGGCGATGTCGTGACGATCCCGGTTCTCGCCAACGACTATCACCCCGACAGCGACACGATCACCCTGTCGCCGGAGTTGGTCGAGACGGATGTCGCAGACGCCGATGCGATCTTCGTGGCGGGGGAGAGCATCCGATTCCAAGCCGGCGACACTCCGGGAACCGTGCACGCGACCTACCAAATCGAGGACTCGCAGCAGAACCGCACCGCGGGCTACGTCACGATCCAGGTGGTGGCCGAGGATGAGGGCACGAATTCGCCGCCGCGGCCGACGTCTGTGACGGCTCGTGCGGTGGCCGGTTCGACAGAGCGCATCGCGATTCCCCTGGATGGCATCGACACTGACGGTGATTCGGTCGAGCTCGTCGGGCTGTCTTCCTCTCCCACGAAGGGACAGGTCAGCGTCGGCGACAGTTGGCTCACCTACGACGCGTTCCCGGATGCCGCCGGCCGCGACACGTTCACATACCTCGTTCGTGATCGTCTGGGCGCGACGGCAGAGGGAACGGTCACGGTAGGGGTCGCGCCGGCCGGTTTCGAGAACCAGCCGCCGTACGCAGCCAAAGACACTGTCGTGGTGCGTCCCGGGCGCGCGGTAGCCGTCGCGGTCACAGCCAACGATTCCGACCCTGACGGTGAAGACATCACACTCAGCGATCAGCTGGAGACGGGAGCAGGAATCGACGCATCCGTCGCTGCAGGCCGGGTGCTCTTCACCGCTCCCGCTACCGCGGGTGACTACACCGTGACGTACACCATCTCTGACACGTACGGTGCTCAGGCGCAAGGCTCCTTGCTCGTGCGGGTGAGTCCGGATGCTCCCCTGCTTCCTCCGATCGCGCGTGACGATCGCGCAACCATCCACGACATCGCCGACGACCTCACCGTTTCGCTCTCGGCGCTCGACAATGACGAGGACCCCGATGGCTCGATCGCGGGGCTGACAGTCGCTGTCGCCTCGGAAGACGCGACAGTCGCAGCAGACGGTACCGTCACGCTTCCCGTGCTGCCCAGCGCGCAGGTCATCCGGTACACCGTGACCGACGAGGATGGGAACGTCGGGAAGGCGTTCATCTTCGTTCCGGGGTCTGACTCTCTCGTGCCGACGCTGTCGAGCGATACGCCGATCGTCGTCGACAGCGGGGAATCGGTGGAGATCCGCTTGGCCGATCACGTGCGTGTGCGGACGGGGAAGACCCCCCGGGTGGCGACGGCTGACTCCATACGCACGGCTCACTCGGATGGATCGGCGCCGCTCGTTGACGAGGTGACGCTGCAGTACACCTCTGCTGCGGGGTGGTTCGGATCGGACTCGATCGGCGTTCTGGTGACCGACGGTTCGGGTCCTGACGACCCGGAGGGTCTCTCGGGCTACGTCATCATTCCGATCACCGTGCTGCCGACCGAGAACCAATCGCCCACGATGCGGAACGCGGCGGTGAAGGTCGCTCCCGGTGAGGAACCGGCGACGCTCAACCTCGCCAAGCTCGCGTATGACCCTGACGAGGGCGACCTCGAGAAGCTGAGCTTCTCGATCGATGGTGCGGTGCCGGACGGTTTCGAGGCATCGATCTCGGGCGACACGCTGACCGTTTCGGCGGCATCCGACACACCGGCCGGAACCGACGTCGAGATCACCATCACCGCCAGTGATGGGACGTCAGAGCCGGGGCAGGGCAGCATCGCCGTGACGACGGTGACGAGTCAGCGGCCGTTCGCGGTGGCCAACGATGACATCATTGCGCAGGCGAATCAGGGTCAGACGCAGACCGTCGATGTTCTTGCGAACGACTTCAACCCGTTCGCTGATCGGGGGCCGCTCACGATCGTGAGTGCACGGGTGGATGCAGGTCGTGGGGATGCCGTCGTCCAGGGTGACCGTGTCGCGGTGACACCCGCCGGCGACTTCTTCGGCACGATGATCGTGACCTATCGCATCGCGGATGCCACGAAGGCCGCCGACCGCGAGGTCGAGGGGCGCATCCTGCTTACGGTGCAGGGCCGGCCGGACGCGCCGGGTACGCCCGCGGTGACCTCTATCCAGGACCGCACCGTTGTGCTGTCGTGGACCGCGCCCGCCAACAACGGTTCCGCGATCACGGAGTATCGGGTCTCGTCCCCGCAGGGGTACTCGCAGACCTGCGCGTCGACGACGTGCACCCTCGACGGGCTGACCAATGACGTCGAATACACCTTCACGGTCGTTGCGGTCAATGCCGTGGGCGAGTCGGACCCGTCGCCGTCGTCGGCGCCGGCGCGACCCGATGCGCGTCCCGACACCCCTGGTGCACCGACCACCGTGTTCGGTGACGGGCAGATCACCGTGAACTGGTCGACGCCGAACTCCAACGGTTCCCCGGTGCTGAGCTACAACCTCGAGATCTCGCCCGCCCCGGCTGTCGGTTCGCTGCAGAAGACGGGCGTGACGGGTAACTCCCTGACGTGGACAGGGCTCGAGAACGGCGTGGCCTATCAGGTACGCGTGCAGGCCGTGAACCGCGCTCCTGACCCGTCGGACTGGAGTGGCTACTCGGCGACCGTGATTCCCGCGGGTGTTCCGGATGCTCCGGGTCAGCCGGTGACAACCGCGGCGACGCCGGTCGGTTCGCAGGCGCAGATCGCCGTGTCGTGGACCCCACCCGCGGACACGCATGGTGACCCGGTGGCTGACTACACGGTGAGCGTCAAGCGCGGGGGTTCTGTTCTCACGACAATCGTCACGTCAGGTACGAGTCAGAACGTCGTGGTGGACACCAGTGAGACCGACTACACGTTCTCGGTGACGGCCCGCAATAAGGCGGGGAGCTCGCCGGCGAGTGCGGATTCGGCACCGCGCCGGGGCGCAATCGCTCCGGGAGCACCGCAGAATGTCACGATCCAGCCGCTCGACGGCGCGGTTCGGGTTGCGTTTGTTCCGGGCGCGGCGAATGGCAACAGGCCTGGCGACATCACGTACCGGTACCGCGTCAATCAGACCGGAGCGCAAGGCACGCTATCGGCGAGCGGCGGTGACATCGGCGGTCTGTCGAACGGTTCGACGTACTCCGTGACCGTCTGGGCGGAGTCGTCGCTCGAGGGCGTCGCCCGTAGCGGTGACGCCGTGTCGCCGGATGCGGTTCCATTCGGCAAGCCGATCATCAGCAACTTCACTGCCGAGCGGCAGGACAACGCGGTCAAGTTCACCTGGACAGTGAGCGCGAACGGCCGGCCGATCACCGCGTCCTCGGCGCCGGTCGGTGGCGAAGGAACGCTGACCTGGACGGCGACGGGACTCCAGCCGAGCCAGAGTTCCACCCTCAACCTCAGCTACACGAACGAGGCAGGCGTGACGACTGGCGAGCAGACCGGTCAGGCGAACGACCCGCCGAAACCTTCGATCAGCAGCGTCTCGAAGGGTGGCGCCGCCCCAGTGGGATCGTTCATAAAGGTCCACCTCAGCAACGGCTATACGGGCACGCTCTGCGTCTGGGCCGATGGCAAAGACGGTGGTGGGAACTGGGCATCCTGGGCCGACAACCGCTGCTACAACACGGCCTTCGAGAACGGCGTTGGACAGACCCCTTTCTTCGGAGACAACGCCTATCGCGGCAAAGCGCTTCGGATCCGAATCGATGGCTATTCAGAGCTCGTCACGAGCATCTGGTGACCGACCCAGGGAGACCACACATGACACTCACACAGGAACAGGCGACGTGGTTCGCCGAGACGTTTCAGCGGCTCAGTGACAACGTCGGGCAGGCGGTGCTGGGCAAGCCCGACGTCATCCGGCTCGTGCTCACCGCGATGCTCGCCGAGGGGCACGTGCTCCTCGAAGATGCACCGGGAACGGGCAAGACGCAGCTCGCGAAAGCGCTCGCCGCGACCGTGCAGGGCACGAACAGCCGCATCCAGTTCACGCCCGACCTGCTGCCCTCCGACGTCACCGGTGTGACGATCTACGACCAGCAGGCGCACAAGTTCAGTTTCCACAAGGGGCCGATCTTCGCCTCGATCGTGCTGGCCGATGAGATCAACCGGGCGAGCCCGAAGACGCAGTCGGCGCTGTTGGAAGTCATGGAGGAGGGCCGCGTCACGATCGACGGTCAGGCCCACGAGACGGGCCGGCCGTTCATGGTGATCGCGACGCAGAACCCGATCGAGCAGGCGGGAACCTACAAGCTCCCCGAAGCTCAGCTCGACCGGTTCCTCATCAAGACCAGCATCGGTTACCCCGATCTCGCGTCGGCGGAGCAGATCCTCAGCGGTACGGCGACTCGCGATCGCTCGGCGGCCATCAGCCCCGTCATCACGACATCCGCCGTCGCTGAGATCGCCGACCTGCTCACCAGCGTCCACGTGGACTCAGCTGTTCTGCGGTTCACGGCCCAGCTCGCGGAAGAGACCCGCGCGGACGCGAACACGCGCCTGGGTGTCTCAGTGCGCGGAATGCTCGCGATGATCCGCGCCGCGAAGGTCTGGGCAGCCGAAGAAGGCCGCACATATGTGCTGCCCGATGACATCAAGGCGCTTGCCCAGCCGGTATGGGCCCACCGCCTGGTCATGGACCCCGAAGCCGAGTTCGCTGGAGTGACGGCATCCTCAGTGATCGGTCGTGTGCTCGCCGATGTCGCAGCCCCGCAGTCGAGGACGACCGCGGCATGATCCGTCGGGCGGGCGACCTCTGGTCGCGGCATGTGGCACCTGGGTTGCGAGGCCTCGCACCCGTCGTGCGGCGTGCTGCGACGGTGCTGAGCATCGGCACGGTGCTCGGCTGGTCGGTTGCCGCCCTCGGGGCTGTCAGCGCGATTGCCGCGGTGATCCTGGGTTGGAACGAGATGCTCGCCATCGCGATCGTCTGTGGTGTCCTGCTGGTGATCGCCGTGCCGTTCGTGCTGCGCTCTGCCGCCTACCGGGTCAGTGTGGAACTCGCATCCGCCCGCGTCGTGGTGGGAGAGCCGGCCGTCGGCAGACTGATCGTCGCCAACACGGCTGCCCGTCGCTCACCGTCGACTCGCGTGCTCTTGCCCGTGGGCACAGCCCGGCCGGAGTTTCCCGTGCCCCCGCTGGATCCGGATGCCGAGCACGACGACCTGTTCACGATCCCGACCCAGCGTCGGGCCGTTCTCACACTGGGTCCTGTTACGTCGGTCAGAAGTGACCCGATCGAGCTGCTGCAGCGGCGGGTGCGGTGGACCGAGCCGACCGACCTCTACGTGCACCCGCGGGTGATTCCGCTCGACGGCGATACGACGGGCATCCTGCGGGATCTCGAGGGTCTGCCCACGCGCGACCTCGCCGACGATGACGTGTCGTTCCACGCCCTCCGTGAATACGTGCCCGGCGACGATCTGCGACACGTCCACTGGAAGTCGACTGCGCGCACGGGTGTGACGATGATCCGCCAGTTCGAGCAGACGCGTCGCTCGCACCTCGTCGTCGCGCTCTCCACTCGCGCTGACGAGTACGACAGCGATGACGAGTTCGAGCTTGCGGTGTCGATCGCGGGCTCTGTCGGAGTATCGGCGATCGCGAGCGGCAAGACAGTGTCGTTGCTCACCCCACGCCGCACGGTCGGGCCGCGATCGGGAACACAACTTCTCGATCTGCTCTCAGGGGTCGAGAGTGCAGAGGGCGACGCCGGGATCGGTGAACTCGGTCGCACGGTGGCCACCACGGCGGCGGGAGCGTCCGTGGTGATCTTCGTCACGGGATCACAAGCGGCGCCGGTCGACATGCGTGCCGCCGCGGTGCGGATTCCGGTCACCGCACGCGCCCTGGGCCTGCGTGCCGCGGAGACCGAACGGCTCTCGCGCCGCGTCATTGGTGACCTGGCACTCGCGAGCGTCCCCGACCTGTCTTCGCTGCGCAGCGCCATGCGGGCGGTGACGGCATGACGCTCGCGCGGGCATTCGGCAACGCCGGTGCTATCGCGGCGCTGACGCTGGTCGCTCTCGTGCCGTTGTCGGCGGCCTATGCCGACGCCGACTTCTGGGTCACAGCCGTCGGCGGCACGCTCCTGGGCTCAGCCCTCGCCGTGCTCGGGTGGCGACTTACGTGGCATCCGCTGACGGTGGCAGCAGCGACTGCCGCGGCGTACTTCGTGTTCGGGGGCGCACTGGTCTTCCGTAGCATTTCGCTGGTTGGTTTCGTCCCCACGATCGACGTGCTTGCGTCGCTGGCCGCCGGCGCGGTGCAGTCGTGGAAGCAGGCGCTCACCCTGCAGACGCCGTTTACGGGCTTCGAACAGCTCGGCATCGTTCCGTACGTCGCGTCGCTGGTCGTGAGTGTGGTGGGCGTGAGCCTCGCGCTTCGCCTGTCTTGCACCTATGGCTGGGCGCTCGTGGCTCCCGGGGGGCTTCTCGTGCTCTCGGTCGCCTTCAGTACCTACCAGGGACGTTTCCCCGGCGTCGTCGGGGCGCTATGGGTTGGCGGTGCGCTGGTGTGGGTGCTGTGGCGTGCCGCGCTTCGCCGGTCGGACGCCGCACTTGGCGATTCAGACGAAACAGTGACGCGGAGGCGAAGCGCCGGGCGAATAGCTCCTGTCGCCGGAATTGTCGTCGTCGCGCTTCTGGTCGGGGCGGGGGCCGCGAGTGCGGCATCCGCCGGAAACCGCGAAGTTCTGCGCGACCACATCATTCCGCCGCTGGACCTGCGTGACTACGCGTCGCCGCTCACGATGTATCGGAAGTACGAACGCGACGGGTCCGACGTGACGCTGTTCACGGTGCAGGGGCTGCCCGCAGGAGTGCCGATCCGTCTCGCGACACTCGATCTCTATGACGGTGTCGTCTACAAGGTCTCGGGCTCGGGCGGTGCGGGGTCGGGCGTCTTCTCTCGGGTCGGCCGGGAAATCGGATCATCGGTATCGGGTGAGCCCATCTCGCTCACTATCGATGTCGATCAGCTCTCGGGCGTGTGGCTCCCGACGGTCGGTTATGCCTCGGGTGTGAGGTTCGAGGGTGACGACGCTGCGACGCTGAGCGGCGCCCTCCACTACAACAGCGCCACGGGAACCGCGATCGTCACGAGCGGGCTTGCGACCGGCGATGTCTACGAACTGGAGGTAGTTGTTCCGCCGACGCCGTCGGAAGATGAACTCGCTGATGCTGCCATCGCACCGATCACCACACCTGCGCCCCTGATTGTTCCCGATGAGGTTACGTCTCTCATTGAGAAGGTCACGGCGGGGGCGACGACGCCTGTCGAACAGGTGCGCGCGATCGAGGCCTATTTTCAAACGACCGGCTTCTACAGCAGTGGCCTCGAGGGCCAGGCGATCTCTCGCTCGGGACACACCATCGATCGCGAGTCCGAGCTGCTTGGGGGCACCCAGATGGTGGGCGATGACGAGCAGTATGCCGTGGCCATGGCGCTCATGGTCTCGCAGCTGGGGATACCGGTGCGTGTGGTGATGGGGTTCGCAACGGACACGGTTTCGGACACGGTGGCCGTGACCGGTGACCAACTGGCGGCCTGGGTGGAAGTGCCGTTCGAGGGTCTCGGCTGGGTGGCGTTCGACCCGACGCCGTCCGAGGATCGCATCCCGCAGGAGGAGACGCCGCAGCAAAGCCAGAAGCCGCAGGCTCAGGTGGCGCAGCCTCCGCAGACCCCGCAAGAACCGGCCGAGCTGCCACCGACGAGCCCGCTGGAGGAGTCCGAGCAGACCGAGAACCCGGTGGATCTCGGATGGCTGTGGGCATCGCTGCGCATCACCGGTAGCGCGCTACTGCTGCTGGCGATCGTGCTGGGACCGTCGGTGGCGCTCGGCATCGCGCGCGCTACCCGTCGTCGTCGCCGCCGGGGAGCTGCGACCAGTGTGGATCAAGTCGATGGCGGCTGGGCGGAGTTCATCGATGCGGCCACCGATGTCGGCGCGCCGCTCACCCCGGGTGCGACGCGTCGGGAACAGGCCCGCAGCATCGACGAGGTGTACCCGCGGGTTGCCGTGGCTGAGTTGGCAGTTCGTGCCGACGCCGCCGTGTTCGGTACGGAAGAGCCGGCGCCCGGCGATGTCGAAAGGTTCTGGCAGGTCGTCGACGAGGCCACGTCAACCCTGCGTAGTTCGGTGCCGTGGCATCGGCGGCTGTTCGCGCGGGCTTTTCCCGGGTCGGTCGTGCGTCGCATCCGGGTGCCGAGATGGCGGCGGGGTTCGCGTCGCGCGGGGGAGGACCAAGCATGACGCGTGCTCTCGAACTGGCGTGGGGTGTGGGAAGCGACCGGGGTCTGCGGCGGGCAGTGAACGAGGACTCGTTCTTGGCGACGCCACCGCTGTTTTTGGTGGCCGACGGAATGGGTGGGCACGAGGCCGGCGCTGAGGCCAGCCGCGCCGCAATCGAGGGCTTCCGTGCACTCGCCGGGCGGGATTCGGTTTCGGTGGAGGAGATCGAGGCGGCTTTCGTGGACGCGGTCGCGGGAGTGTCGGCGATCGTCACCGAGCGCGCTGCAGCAGGCACCACTCTTGCGGGAGCAGCCGTGTGCGAGCAGGGCGGTGAGGTCTATTGGCTCGTTCTGAACATCGGGGACTCTCGCACCTATCGCTTGCAGGGCGGTACCCTCGAGCAGATCAGCGTCGATCATTCCGCAGTTCAGGATCTCGTCGAGCGCGGTGAGCTCGCGCAAGAGGATGCCGAGAGGCATCCGGAGCGCAACGTGGTGACACGAGCGGTCGGTGCGGGATCTGTGGGCGTGCCCGACTATTGGCTACTCCCGGCGCGGGCCGGGGATCGGCTGATGATCTGTTCGGATGGCCTTCCGAAAGAGTTGTCCTTCGATCAGATCCTCGAGGCGCTGCGCGCCGAGGTGTCACCCCAGGCCGCCGCGACGCGGCTCGTGCACGAAGCACTGGTACACGGCGGACGCGACAACGTCACCGTCGTCGTGGTCGACGCGCATGGCGCGTTGGACGAGACCGACGACGAACAGACGCAACCCGTTGCTAGCCCCGTGCCGTCAACCCAGACGAAGGAGTCGACATGGTGACCTATCTTCCCGGTGAGGATTTCCTCGCCGTCGCGGGCGGCGGACTGGTGCTGGTGTCTGGTGAGCTCTCTCCGGATGCTGTGACGCGCATCTGGAACGACATGCGCGACGGGGATGCGTTCGCGGCTGTGCTCAGCGTGCTTCTGGAGACAGTCGGTCCCAATATGGCCGCCTTACCGGACTTCGTGGTCGTCACGATCACGCCTGGTGGCGCCCGCGTCATTGTCCGGGGTTCGCGCTTCGTGCGTGTGACCACCGAGCACGGCGCGCGGGAAGAGGTCGGGGCGTTGGGTGTTGCCACGTGGACCGATCGAACGATCGCGGACGCCACCGCTATCGAGATCGGCCCGGAGGGTGCTGGGCAACCGCTCCCCGTGCGCGATGGTGTCGTTCGGGCGTCGCGGGCGTCGTGGGTGCGGGGCGACGCCGTCGTGGCCGAGACTTCTGCCACTGCACCGGTGGTTGAGCCGACACCAGTGGTCGAGGCGGCGCTTCCGGTTGAACCCGTCACGCCCGCGACAGCGACTCCGGTGACGGAGCCATCCCCGAGTGAAGAGACTCTTCTTCCCGCGGCATCCGACACCGTGGTCTCCGTTGAACCCGCCGTCGAACCGGCCGGCGAACCCTCCGTCGAGGTGAGTGCCTACGACGACCTGATCTTCGGAGAGACACGGATCTCGAGCGTCGAGGATGCTGCGGTGCGCGTCGATGTCGAGGATCACGCCGCCGCCGGGATCGTGAGTGGCATCCCCTCCTCGCGTTCGGCAGCGCACTCAACTGCGCCACCGCCACCGCCACCGCCGCCGCCGCAGTCGGTGCAGCCATCGATGCAGCAGGGCGATCATGACGGCGAGACGATCTCTGCCGAGCAACTGGCCGCGCTTCGTGCTCAGTTGGGCGGGGGCGGGGTCCCGAAACCAGCTGGCGCTGCGGGAACCCCGGCGAGCCCTGCCGTGCTTCGCGTCTCGACGGGCGAGCGGGTGGTTCTTGATCGCAGCGCGGTCGTTGGGCGTCGCCCCCGAGCCGTTCGCGCGACGGGGAGTGTGCCGCACCTCGTTACGGTGTCAAGTCCCGAACGCGAAGTGTCGAGTAGCCACATCGAACTGCGCGTCGAGGGAACGGATGTCGTTGCTGTCGATCTCGATACAACCAATGGCACGCGTTTGCTGCGCATCGGTTCAGATCCGGTGAGGATGCACCCGGGCGAGCCCACCCTGCTGGTCAGCGGTGATCAGCTGGATCTCGGCGATGGCATCGTCCTCGAGTTCGAGGGGCTCTGATGGCCTCGCGACCTCCCTCACAGCCTCCTGCTCTGCCGGGGTTTGAGTACGTCAGACTGCTCGGTTCCGGAGGGTTTGCCGACGTCTTCCTCTATCAGCAGCTTCACCCACGACGTCAGGTTGCCGTCAAGGTGCTCCTCAAGGACAGACTGGGTACCACGTCTGCTGAAGGCTTCACGGAGGAAGCCAACCTCATGGCGCAGTTGGCGAACCATCCGTCGATCGTGTCGGTGTACCAGGCGGGCGTCTCCGGCGATGGTCGGCCCTACCTGGTGATGGAGTTCTGCTCGAAGCCCAATCTGCAGGCGCGGCACCGGCGGGAGCGGTTCTCAGAGGCCGAAACCTTGCGGGTCGGCATCCAGATCGCGGGAGCCGTCGAGACCGCTCACCGGGCGGGGATCTTGCACCGTGACATCAAGCCCGCGAATATCCTCGTCACGGACTTCGGGCGCCCGGCCCTGACCGACTTCGGGATCTCGGCGACGACGAGTGACGCGCTGTCGGGCATGAGTATCCCGTGGTCCCCGCCAGAGTCGCTGCGGATGCCGCCCGAGGGATACCCGTCATCGGATGTCTATTCGCTGGCCGCGACGCTCTACACGCTTCTGACCAATCGCAGTCCCTTCGAGATTCCCGGCGCATCCAACACCGAACTCGACGTCATGGCTCGCATCCAGTCGATGCCGCTCCCCAGGACCGGCCGTGCCGATGTGTCGGAGCAGCTTCAGAACGTGCTGGCTCGGGCGATGGCGAAGGACGCTCGGGAGCGGTACTCGTCGGCGATCGAGTTCGCGAGGGCGCTGCAACGGGTGCAGATCGAGCACGGGATGCAGGCAACGCAGATCGATGTCATCGAGGATGAGCTGCTTGAGGACGATGACGCCGACGGCGAAGAGCGGACTCGGTTCCGCGGAGTGACAAGCATCGACGCCCAGGCGTCGGTAGCCACCGCACCGCCGCGCGGCGCTGCCTCTGGACCCAGCGCGCTTGCACCGTCGCCACCACCCGTGCTCGATGCAACGGTGACGCGTCAGCCCGCGGCATCCGCCGGGGAACTGCGGACGCAGCCTGGTGCGCCGGTCGTGCCGTCAGCGCCGCCCCTGAACGAGACGATCGTCCGACCCGCTGCGCCGGTCGAAGCCGATCCGGACACCGCGGTGGTGCCTCGGAAGGGGCGCTGGGGATGGGTTATCGGTGTTGGTGCGGGTCTGATCGTGGCTGCGGGCGTTGCTCTCGTGCTGGTCTGGGGGGCACCTGATTCTCCCGCCCCGGCCGACGCACCGTCGACGCCGGTGCCGGTAGACGCCGTCGATGAAACTGCAGCGCCCGTCGTTGAGGACCTGACGGGGGCCGCGACCGAGACGGGAGTCTCCTTCACCTGGACTAACCCCGATCCGGAACCGGGAGATGTCTACTTGTGGCGGCCGATCACTGTCGGTGAAGACGTGCCGTTCGAGGAGACGACAGAACCCAGCATCATCACTGCTCCAGACCCGTCTGGCCGCACCTGCATCGAAGTGGTGTTGCGCCGGGCGAACGGGGTGTCAGCACAGGATCCCGTTCAGGGGTGTGTGCCGTGAGTACGCAGGATCCTGTCGGACTTCCCGAGTCGAGTGCCGCGATCGAGCAAGCCCCTGAGGTTGATTCGGGTGCCGTCGCGGTGGAGTACTGCGGTGAGTGGTTCACGGTGCCCGAAGGGGCTCAGTTCACGATTGGCCGGGAGGGAGACCTGTCGGTTGATGACAACCCGTTCCTGCATCGCAAGTTGCTGCGGATCCGGGCTTTTGAGGGTATCTGGCTGCTCGAGAACGTCGGCGCGCGCCTTGCCGTCACGGTCACCGATCGCGCTGGTCGACTGCAGTCGTGGCTAGCGCCGGGGGGGCGTCTTCCGCTCGTGTTCGGCCGCACGACGGTGGTATTTACGGCTGGGCCTACGACCTATGAGGTCGCGCTGCATGTTGCCGAACCGATGTTCGTGGAAACCCAACGGACCGCGGGAGAAGGAACAACAACGATCGGTGATGTCACCTTCACGCTGTCGCAGCGGCAGCTGATCGTCGCGCTCGCCGAGCCCCTGCTCGCGCGAGAAGGAAGCGGGATGGGCGAGATTCCGACAAGCGCAAAGGCTGCCGCGCGTCTCGGATGGAACATCACTCGGTTCAACCGGAAGCTCGACAACGTGTGCGACAAGCTCGACCGGGCTGGCGTGCAGGGGCTCCGCGGCGGAGTGCGGTCGTACGCCACGAACCGGCGCATCCGCCTCGTCGAGTATGCGCTCGCGGCGCGACTCGTGACCCGCGCCGACCTGGCGCTGCTTGACCTGGAGGCTGACGAGTGAAGCTGAAACTCACCCTGCGGCGTCCGGCGGGGGCGGTTGATCTCACTGTGACGGCCGATGCGACGGCGACGGTTGCTGATGTGGCGCGTGTGCTGACGGTTGCTGACCCGCAGGGGGCTGCAACGCCGACGTCGAGTCGCTTCACCCTCGCGGTCGTCGACCCCGCGGCGGGGCACGCACAGCTGCGCACTCTGCATGCGGACGCGCCCCTCGCGGAGTCCGGCATCCTCTCCGGCGCGACAGTGCATGTCGTCGCAGAGTCGAGCGCTTTCGTGCCAGCGGGGCCAGGGGGTCCTGCGCTAGCGACGTTACGTGTACTGACGGGACCGGATGCCGGGCGCGAGTTCGCCCTGCCCGCCGGGGCGAGCACAGTCGGTCGCGACCGCGGTGCGGATGTGCGGCTTAGTGACCCCATGGTCTCCAAGGTGCACGCCCGGATCAACGTTGCCGACACCATCGAGATCCTCGATCTCAACTCGGCGAACGGGGTGATCGTCGGTGGAGGAGCTGTCGTCCGTTCGCCGCTGGCTGCGAACGATGTCGTGCTGCTCGGAGACACGTCGTTGTGCGTCATGCGTACCCAGCAGGCGCCAGTGCAGTCTCAGGCGGCGCAAATCGATCACGTTCGTTCGCCGCGCGTGGTGCCGCGTTTTCCCGGTGAGGAGTTCGTAGCCCCTCAGCCACCCAAGCTGCCTCAACGCCAGCGCTTCCCGCTGATCGCCCTGGCGGCCCCACTCATCATGGGCGCCGTGCTGTGGGCGATCACCCAGCAGATCCTCGGCGTCATCATGATGGCGATGAGTCCCTTGCTCTTGGTTGGTGCCTTCGTCGACCAGAGCTTGACAGCCAAGCGTGAGCTGAAAGCGCAGCGCAAGGTTTTCGACGAATCGATGCTGCGCACCCAGGAGCGACTAGAAATCGCGCGCGACGAGGAGCGGCGGGCTCGGCTGGCGGAGTTCCCCACCACGGCGAGACTGTGTGCCGAAGCGGCCCGGCTGGGTCCGTTGCTGTGGACGGAGCGTGCGGAGTCCGAGCGCTTCCTCGCCATCAATGTCGGTATCGGACGAGCTCAGGCGCGCAACCAGGTGGTGCTGCCTCAGACCCAGGACACACTCCCCGAGTGTTGGGACCAGCTCCTCGCCCTCCAGCACGAGTTCGCCACCATCGACGGTGTTCCGCTTAGCGTGGATCTCACTCTTTCAGGGTCGTTGGGGTTCGCCGGTCCGGAAGAACTCATGCGGGGCGTCGCGCGGGCTGCCGTTGCGCAGGCGGCGATCCGTCACTCACCCGCAGATGTGGCCATCGCTGCGGTGGTGTCGCCGCTGAGCGCCGCCGACTGGGACTGGATCAAGTGGCTTCCGCACGCCTCCTCATCGCACAGTCCGCTCGAGGGCATGCACTTTGCTGCGGGGCGCGGTGAGGCTGGGGCTTTATTGGCGCGCATTGAGGGTCTGATCGACACTCGTCTGGAGGGGCCTGCCGAGCGTCGGGGTGCGCTCGATCCCGAGAAGCCCAGTGATCGACCGGACCCGATCGCGCCCGCGCTTGTGCTCATCGTTGAGAACGGTGCACCTGTCGATCGGGCGCGACTGACGCGCGTGGCCGAGAAGGGGCCTGATGCCGGCATCCATGTGATTTGGTGCGCGCCCCGCGTCGAACAACTGCCTGCCGCGTGTCGCAGTTTCGTCGTTATCGACGCGGCGTCCTCGTCGGGTGCGGTCGGTCAGGTGCGGTTGGGGGAGCGCACCTCGCCGGTGGCGACGGAGCAACTCGATGTGGCGGCGGCTGAGGGCTTGGCCAGGCGCCTCGCGCCGGTCGTTGATGTCGGTGTGCCGGAAGCGGATGACTCCGACCTTCCCCGTTCTGTCGCGTATCCGACGCTCGCCGGGATGGAGATTCTGGATGCGCCGGACGCGATCGTGGAGCGGTGGCGTCAGAACGGTTCGCTCGCGGTGCGAGATGGCAGCCCGCCGGTGCGTCGCAAGAAAGAAGGCAACCTACGCGCGGTTGTCGGACATGCGGGCTCGGAACCGTTCGTGCTCGATCTGCGCGCTGATGGACCGCACGCCCTGGTCGGTGGCACGACGGGCGCGGGAAAGTCGGAGTTTCTGCAGTCCTGGGTTCTTGGGATGGCTGCGGCGCACAGTCCGGATCGCTTGACGTTCCTCTTCGTGGACTACAAGGGTGGCTCGGCCTTTGCGGACTGCGTCAGCCTCCCCCACACGGTCGGTCTGGTCACGGATCTCTCGCCCCACCTCGTCCGCAGGGCTTTGACGTCGCTGCGTGCCGAGCTCCGGTACCGCGAGCACGTCCTCAACGCGAAGAAGGCCAAAGACCTCGTCACGCTCGAGAAGACCGGCGATCCGGATTGTCCACCGAGCCTCGTGATCGTCGTCGACGAATTCGCCGCCCTGGTTCAGGAGGTGCCGGAGTTTGTCGATGGCGTCGTGGACGTCGCTCAGCGCGGTCGCTCACTGGGGCTTCACCTGGTGCTCGCCACCCAGCGGCCGGCGGGAGTGATCAAAGACAATCTGCGGGCAAATACGAACCTGCGGATCGCACTGCGGATGGCTGACGCCGATGACTCGGTCGACATTCTCGGTGACAAGCTCGCCGCGTACTTCGACCCCTCGATCCCCGGTCGAGGTGCGGCAAAGCGGGGGCCGGGACGGCTCACCAGCTTTCAGACCGGCTACGTTGGCGGGCATACGACCGGGCAGGCGCCCCCGCCGCGCATCGACGTGCGTGAGCTCGACTTCGGCTCTCACACGGTGTGGGAGATGCCCCGCGTTGAATCGGCGGAAGAGTCGGATGCTGGGCCGACCGATATCTCTCGGATCGTTGCGACTGTGAGCGCTGCGGCCGAGACGGCGACCGTGCCTACCCCGCGCAAACCGTGGCTGAATGAGTTGGCCGCGGTGTACAGCTTCAGCAAGCTCCCCAACCCGCGGACGGACGAGCGGCTTCCCCTCGGTGTGCTCGATGATCCCGCCACCCAGTCTCAGCCGACAGTGTTCTACGAACCGGATCGGGACGGGAACCTGGCGATCTATGGCACCGGAGGGTCGGGCAAGAGTACGGCCCTTCGCACGATCGCGGTTGCGGCCGCCGCGACGACCCGCAATGGCGGCCCTACCCACGTTTACGGCCTGGATTTCGGTTCGCGCGGTTTGAGCATGCTCTCCGATCTGCCACACGTCGGCGGAATCATCTCCGGAGACGACGAGGAGCGCGTCATCCGTCTGATCCGGATGCTGCGCGACATCGTCGACGACCGAGCTACGCGCTACGCAGCCGTAAACGCTGACACGATCGGCGAGTTCCGCAGAATCGCTCAAGCGCCGAATGAGCCGCGCATTCTGCTGCTCGTTGACGGTATCGGAGCCTTCAAGGAGCAGTACGAGTTCGGGCCAGTGAACCTCTCGGTCTGGTACACGGCATTCGCGCAGATCGCGGCTGACGGGCGAGGGCTCGGCGTCCACATTGTCGTTGCTGGCGATCGACCCAATTCCGTTCCCAACTCAATCGCATCGACCGTGCAGCGGCGAATTGTCTTGCGTATGGCGAATGAGGACGAGTACATGATGCTCGGGGTAGCCAAGGACGTCCTCGACTCGAGTTCGCCGGCTGGACGCGGGATTATCGACGATAACGAGGTCCAGATCGCGATCCTCGGTGAGAGCAGCAACGTTGCCGTGCAAGCTCGCGAGGTCAAGCATCTGGCTGCTGCTGTCGAACGGCTGGGTGGTGTACGTCCCGCTCCAGTTCTCCGGCTTCCCGACCACGTCGCGTTGGCGGACCTGCCCGCTGGCGCTCCCGGCCATCCGATCATCGCGCTGGACGATGTTTCGCTCGGGCCGTTGGCGGTCTCAGCCTCCGGCACCCTTCTCATCGCGGGGCCTCCGGGGAGTGGTCGAACCACAGCTGTGCGGACGCTCGCGGCTGCAATCGAACGCAGCGATCCGTCAGTGCACAAAATCCTCATCTCGCCCCGGCGCACGCCGACCTCGCGGGTCTCGTGGAGCGAGGCGGCGGTCGGTCCGGATGAGGCATCTGCAATCGCGCAACGCCTCACGACGGCCGCTGAGAGCGCTCGCCTGGCTCCCACGGCGGTCTTCATCGAGTCGCTGCCTGAGTTCACCGGCACCGCCGCGGAGTTCGACCTCGAGAGACTCATCCGCGTGTTGGCGCGGGAGGGACACACGGTCGTCGGCGAAGGAGAAACCTCGACGTGGTCGCAGGCGTATACGTTGGCGAGCCCGATGAAGGCGGGCCGTCGCGGGCTTCTCCTCGTTCCTGGGGAGATGGACGGCGAAACGCTCATGGGGACGTCGCTGGGGCGGCTCCGCCGGGTGGACTTCCCCGCGGGTCGCGGGTTCCTCGTCGTGAACGGGCGGGCCACGAAGCTGCAGGTTGCGCAGGTGGGTCCGTGATTGCGCCGGTCAGGATGGGGATTCCTCTCCATCGACGTGCGCCAAGGGGCGCCATAGCTTTGCCTCATCGCGCCAGCGGGGGCGAACAAAGGGGGACTCAAGGTGGGTTCCACACCATGAATAAGAAGGAGAAGGACCATGGCCGTTTGGGGACTTGACGTTCAGCAGGTTCGACAGCTCAGCACCCAGCTGAACCAGAAGGCAGCGGACATCGACAGCATCCTGTCGACGCTCACGAGCGCGCTCGATGCGACGCAGTGGGAAGGACCGGATGCGACCCAGTTCCGCAGCGAGTGGAGCGGGCAACACTCGGCGTCGCTTCGTCGCGTGGCAGAAGCACTTCGCGATGCGGCGTCCAAGGCGTCGCGGAACGCGGCAGCTCAGGAGCAGACGTCCACCAACGCATGATCGCGAGGCGGTGGGAGGTCGAGCAAGAGTCGGCCTCCCTCCGCGCGCACTAAGAGGGAGTGCCGATGAGCACGATGTATGGAGCGGATGTCGCGCAACTACGCAATCTGGCCCGGCAGTTCGACAGTGCCGCGAGCCGCCTCGACGACGACCGCAAGGCAGTCGGTAGTGCCATCCAGATCAGCGCCTGGGTCGGGCCTGTGGCGTTGCACTTCCGGGCGCAATGGGATTCGGACCACAGTCGCCGTCTGCATGACGCCGCCGAGCGGCTTCGGGATGCCGCGGCGACGCTACGAAGCAACGCCGACGATCAGGAGCGCACCAGCGCGGTGAACGGCGGGTCGGGTTCGCGGTCCGCGTCAAGCCACTCTGACGATCCTGGCTGGGAGGGGACGGCTGAGGATGCCGAGCGATTCGAGAGGCTGCTCGATGAGATCAAGATCGCGGGAACGATCGTCGGAACTGTCGGCGACGGTTCCGAACTGATCGACGCCCTGCGGGCAGGAGCCATCGATTACAAGTCCTTCGGCGAATGGGCATCGAAAGTCAAGGGGATGGACGCGGGAGCCCTGCTCAGTCTTGCGGGCATGGGAATCACCGCGAAGGAGCTGGGCGAGGCCATCGGTTCGGACGATCCGGCAGCCATCTTCGAGTCGAGCCTCGACCTCATCATGGGGGCGGTGGGAGTGAAAGTACCGGGCGCAGGTCTCGCGTGGGACATCGGGAAATTCCTCGGGGAGTCGGGTTACAACTCCGTACAGACGTTCTACGACTCCCCGGGTGGAGCGCTCGACTTCGCAGCCCGTCAGGTGTTCGGCGACGGGGCCACTTTCGAGGGCCTGAGCCAATTCGATCGCGACATTCTCATGAAGCGCTACGACGGCATGGGGGGCCTTCTCGTCGGCTTCGTCGACACTGTCGGTGGTACCTGGGACGACTTCTGGAAATTCGTCGGAGGAGGGCCGGGTCGCGGTCCGGCCGGGTCGTAGCCGGGAAGTGCGAGTGGTGTTGCGAAGCATGGGTCGGTGTGAAGAGCCGGTGTCAGGATGAGTATGTACGGTGCGGACGTCGCGCAGCTCAGGGAGCTCGGACGCCGATTCGAGGACGCCGCCGCGAGGCTGGAAGCGGGACGGATGTCGGTCGCCGACGCGATCCAGATCAAGGCATGGTTCGGGCCCGCGGCGATCGCCTTCCGGTACGAGTGGGAATCAGCCCATAGTCGTCGGATCCTCGATGCCGCCGAGCGGCTGCGGACCGCGGCGGCCGTTCTGCACAGCAATGCGCTCGAACAGGAGCGGACCAGCGCGGTCAGTGCCGCGGGCAGTGGGGCGACGGCGCGGCCACGGGTCGATCGCCCAGGCAGCTCGCTGGCAGCCAAGTGGGATGCCATGACCAACGAGGAGCGGCGGCGGCTTCCGTTGTCTCAGTTGACGGACGTCTACAGCTACGCGCCTTCGCTCCCGGCCCGCGTGCGCGACGAGGCGAATAGGATCGCCCTGGAGCGGTACTCAACGATGCCGTGTCCGGCGGGGCCCGAGGCTGCGGTCGACCGGTACAGGCGGATGCTCGTCGCGACCGAGCAGGTGCAGGCGGCCCTCCGCGAGCATCCCGATGCACAGTTGCTCGTCTTCGATCCGGGCAGTGGTGACAGTGTCCACGTGGCGATCTCTCTCGGCGACATGGACACCGCTGACAACGTTGCCGTGTACACACAGGGTTGGACGTCTCGCGCTGACAAGGAGGGCGGGCTATCGGACCCGTTGGCCCAACTCGCTGCTCTGCGTGGTCATGCCGGGGGCGAGACAGCGATGGTGCTCTGGATGGACTACGACGCACCACAGAATCAGCCCTCTTTCGGGGATGTCTTCGGCATCGCAAACGCTCAGCAGACCCAGTACGGCGAGGCGGGTGCGGGACGTCTGGCGGACTTCGCCGAAGGCATCCGCGGGAACAATCCCGATGCACGTATCACCGCGCTGGGCCATTCTTATGGTTCCTACGTCACAGGACTCGCGGCCCAGCAGACTGATGTCTTCGACGCCGTCGTCGTCTTCGGCAGCCCGGGCGTCGGCGCATCGAGCCTTGACCAGCTGAATGTCGGACCGAACTTCTACGTCATCGAGGCGCCGGGGGACATCATCGCCGACTCGGGTCAGTTCGGTGCTGACCCGAGCAGCATCCGCGGTGCGAGACGCATCGGGGCGGATCCCATGCCTCAGTTCTTCATCGCTGCGCACGAGAGCTACTTGCGCGAGGGTAGCGCGAGTCAGCAGGGAATCGCGGATGTGGTGGCGGGGAGACGGTGAGGAGACACTCATGGAACTGACGCCGGAGATAGAGCCAGCCGAACTCGCGCGGATCGCGGCGCGGCGGCCCGATCTGCAGGCGGAGGTCGCGCGGCATCCGAACGCCTACGCTGAACTGCTCGATTGGTTGGCACAGTACGGCGTCGAAGAAGCGAAGCTGGCGGTTGCTGAGGTGCGGGCCGCTAGAAGCTCGTCCGTTTCTATCTCGGAACAGCACGCGGGCGATGGATCATCCGCGGATGCGTCGGACGTGGACGACGCGTCCGAGGTCACACCCGTCGCCGACCCGAAACCTCACGAGGTCGTGCAGCGCAAGGCGCCATCACGACGCCAGTGGGTCGCTTTCGGCGCTCTGGCTGGCGTCGTGCTGGTGACCGCAGCCGTATGGATGGGCGTGAGCCTGACCGCGAGCAATGCTCGTGCAGCGGAAGAGGCCCAGGCGGTCGCCGACGAAGCGGCGAAGCAGCACGAGATTTCGTTGCGAAACACCAAGATCGCCATCCGTGTGATCACTGATTCGGGCGTAACTGCGGCCGGCATTCTGGTCCGGGTAACCGGTGATGATTTCTCGGATCAAGTCACCGTGACGAGCGCCGGGAACGGGACCGTAGTGGTGGGCGCGGCCGGGTCATTCGTCGTCACACTCGACGAAGAATCCATGCCGGAGGGGTATTCACTGCTGTCGGACGCTTCTCAGACGGTGTACGCGAACCTCGGAGTGACGTCTTCGGTGACGTTCGAGATTGACGCGCCCGATCCCGAACCCACCGAAGAACCGGAGGTAGCACCTCCTGCGCCGAAGGCGCAATGGTCGTTTGCCACCTCCGCGGGATACAGCTACGACCTCGACATCCAGGTTGGACGTCCGACGACGAGCGGCGCGAACGGAAAGACCACTATCGGCACAGGACTAGACGCCACATCCACGCCCAACAACATCGGCGCAGGGTGCACTGACTTCGACCCGAGCACGGACATCGCTGTGCCGCTTGTGATCACACTGCGTCCGACCACTGCCGGCTTCGATACGCCGATGACGGCAAGTTTTCGCGTCGAGCATGTCCCTGCGGCCGACGAGCCGCGTAACGCCACACCCCCCGAGTCGTTCATGACGGCGTTCGTTGTGTCCGAGCAGTTCTACTCAACCGGGCCGGAGTGCACGGATTGGGGAAGGTGGACGAACACCACAGAGAGGGTGAACGTGTCGTGGAATGAAGGGCTGGCTGAGGGAAGCCGCGGCGTGTTCAACATGACGGTAATCGTCAAGAACTACAAGACACCGAATCACCCGGGTGGGGATCCCGCAATTCTGGATTGGCTATCTATCGCACCGATCGATAGCGCGACAGCGGTCGATTCCGTCGGGATCTACACCAGACAGAGCGGGCCGAAGGCGGTCACGCTAGCGGGAAAGGTCGTGGAGTGATGGCCAAGCCTCACAAGTACGCGTGGAACGGGTTGGATGCCGAGACGGCGCTTCCCATCGAGACCGTCGCCAACATGGCGCAGCGGGCGGCGCTGGAGAGCACAGGGGACCTGCTGAAGGGCAAGCACCGGATCGTGTCGGTGAAGTCGACCGATCGCTCGATCGAGTTCCGCATCAACGACTTCCTCATCTCGTTCAACAAGCTGCTCCTGTTCACACTGACGTTTACCGAGCGCAACGGTCGGGTCTTCGCCTCGACCTCTATCGATTGGTATCTCACGTCGCAGACCACCGTCGGCGGGTTCATTCCGGTGAGTGCGAAGACGATGGTGGCCCACCACACGTTCATGCAGTTCGTCCGCAACCTCGCGGCACAGATTGCCGCGGCGGACCCCACCGCGCGCATCACCATGCGCGAAGGTGTGCAGGCGGTCGCCGGGGCATCGGCGCCCTCGATCTCGTCGTCCCCGCCCACGCCTGCCGCCGCGGTTCCGCCGGTTCCGCCGCCACCCCCTGCTCCAGCGGCTGCCGCGGTCCTGCCTCCGCCCGCGGCTCCGATCCCTGCCGTACCTCCGCCGCCTCCGGCGTCGGCTTCCGTGCCTGCCGTGCCTCCTCCGCCTCCGCCCCCGCCTGCTGCGGCTGCTCCGCCTGCTGCGGTTCCGCCGGTTCCGCCGCCGCCCCAGATCGAGGATGCGGCTCTCGTCACCGGCATTCCGGGCACGAATCCGCCTGCATCGCAGGGCACGCCCCCCGCCGAACCGGTCCCGATGCCTTCGCCGGCAGGGCCGGCCTCTCCGGCACCCAACCCGATCGCGGCGCAGATGTTCGCGGAGGACGAGGACCTCGAGTCCACTCGGATGAGTCAGTCCCAGGGGGAGGCGAAACCGTGGCTCGTCGTGCTCGACGACGGTCGCGAGGTCGGCATCCGTGGGAACGGGGTCGTGCTGGGACGCCGCCCCTCGGTGCCGGAGTCTCATCCGAGGGCTGCCCCGCTGGCCGTCGACGACCCGTTCAAGTCGGTGTCGAAGACGCACGCCGTCGTCGCGGTCGACGGGGGGATGCTGTGGGTCACCGATCTGCATTCCACCAACGGCACGAAGGTGACCAACGAGATCGGCGAGGCCACGTCGTGCCCGCCGGGAGTAGCGATGCCGGCGGGCACGGGATGGAGTATCTCGATGGGGGAGTTCACGATGCGAGTACGGCTGGGGGAGTGACATGTGGAGCATCTACGACACGCTGATCCTGATCACGGGACTGCTCACGGCGGGCATCGCGGCGATACCGATCGAGGCAATCGAGAAGAAGACCCGGATGGTCGCGCTCGCCGTCGGTGTCGGACTCGTGCTGCTCTCGTTCGTACTGGGGAGCCTCCAGTCCTTCCAGTACCCCGGACTCGTCGTGATCGCACCTGTCATCCCGCTTGTCGCCGCGGGCGCGATCATCAAACACGCAAAGGATGTCGAGAAGTTCCGCGCGACAGTAGGAGAAGTCGAGAGAGTTTCGTTGCCGGAGGCGGCTGGAGCGCTGCGCCAGGAGGTGACGGCGGATCCGCTGCCACCGGCCGGATCCGGCGCACGCGAAGAGTCGTGGGCTGCGCTGTTCGATCCGGAGACCCGTCCCGACCGTCTTGCGGCGATCGCCGCCCGGCACCCGGAGTTCGCGCCGCAGATCGCCGTGCACCCGCAGTGCTATCCAGACCTGCGGGAGTGGGCGCTGTCGGCCAGCCCCGGGCGATCGAGACCGGTCGCGGACGCGGGCGGTGTTGGATGAGCGAGGGGATCGTCGACGGCAGTGCGCGCGACGCGGCCTGGTACGCGCTGCACTCCGCCGACACGGATGCCGCGCGCCTCGCGCGAATCGCGGAGGTCTATCCGGAGTTCGCGCCCCAGATCGCGGTCCATCCGAACGCCTACCCGGAACTGGTCGCATGGGCTGCGTCCTACGGCCCATCCGCTCCTGCGGCACCTGATTCCAACCCGCCTGCCGCCGCGGGAAGTGTCGTCGCCGCTTCCGGGATTCCAGGGCAGCCCGGGAACGCTGCGCAGCCCGGATACCCGTCGGCCGCACACCCCGTGCTCGCGCGACCCCCGCGCAACACGGGGCTGTGGTTCTTCGCGTTTCTCTTCGTCGCCGCCGGGCCGATCGCGGCCTCGATGATCGCGCTCAACCTGCCGTTGTCTCTCGACGGCACCTTTCCGGCCTACGCCTTCCTGCATGCGGTCGGTCCGCTGGCGATGCTGATCCCGATCCTCGTGAGCGCCCCTGCTGGCGGGAAGCCCCTCGCGGGCGCCCTGCTCGCGGTGCTCGCCGCCGTCGCAGGGGTGCTCGGCGTGGGCTTCTCGGCGCAGCTCGGCCTTCTCGGGGGCATCCCGATCATCGCGCTGTTCCTTGCGTGGGCCCTCTGTCGCCCCCTCGTTGGTTGGGGTTACGCCGGGCTCCTGGTACTCGTCCCGCTCGAGATCGTCGTCGGGCTCTTCGGCATCTTCATCATGTTCCAGCTCGCGTACACAGGACTGGGCATCCAGACCGCGTTGTTCATCTACGCGCTCGTACTCAACTTCGTCATTCCCCTTCTCGTCGCACTGCTCGCGACCGCGTGGAGCAACGCGAGCGAGCGGCGCCGCGCCGTTGCGACGGTTCCCGCCCAGGGGGCCCGGGGGTAAGCGCGGTGGATCGCTCCGAGGCCTGGCGGCTCCTGCACGAGCCAGAGACGGATGCTGTGACCCTGGCGACCATCGCCGCGGAGCATCCGGAGTTTGCTGAGAAGATCGCGGCCCACCCCCATTGCTACGAGGCTCTCGCGTTGTGGGCAGGGTCGGCGGTCGTTGGGGCGAAGAGTGCTGAGGTGCAGACCGAAGCTCCGCCGCAGGAAGCTCATGGTTCCGGCCGGCGCCGCCAAGGGATGGTGATCGCCACCGCCGTTCTCGTCGGGCTGCTCGCAGTGGGTGGCGGCGTATGGGCGCTGGCTGCTGTCAACGCGGGCGCCGGCACCGATCGGTCGGGATGGATGTCGGTGGGTTCCCCGACGACATCCACCGCGCCGGTGCTCGACGGCCCGCCCGTGTACGTCGGCGACGAGCTTACCTGGCTTCTCCCTGACGATACTGAGCTGCGGTCGCTGTTTCCCGGCATCGGAACGATCACGCGCGGTGCGGAGCTGAGCGGAATCGGCGAGACCGAGGGCGTCCATCCGGTCCCGGAGGACTGCTGGGTCTGGTACTGGGGTGACGATTGGGCTGTGACAGGGATACGCACCGCCTCCTGGAGTGCGGGGGATGTCTCCGTACGGGGGTTTCCGACTCCCGCCGAGGCCGAAGCGTTCTTTGCTTCTCACCGGGACACAATCGGGATATGCGCGGATTTCGCTGTGGCGGATTCGACTGGGACCGAATTCAGTCGCGTCACGGTCGAACCGCTTGCCGTCGCTGCTGAGATCGTCGACCTCATCGCCGTACACCGGGTCGAGCCCGGAGAGTATGGGGACGACAGCCTGCAGCTTCTCAGCCTCACGGGGAACACGGTTTCCCAGGTGCGCGTGGCGTGGAAGGAGACGTTCCGCGACGTGTCGACGCTCGCAGGTCTCATGGCGGCGACGCGTGACGAGGCGGCGGCGGAGCTTGTCGAGAGGATCGGGATCCGTTGACCTAGCCGAAGATGCCGCTGCGAGTGGCCGCAGAGAGTGTGCGGGTGGCGTCTTCAACGGTGATGGCGGTGAGCTCGAGGCCCGGCATTGTCTTCTCGATCGAGGAGTCTCCGAAGCCGGCTGATCCATATGCCGTGAACGTCAGCAGATGGCCCGAGCGGTCGGTAACGAGATAGTCCGTCCCGCCCGCGACGAGGTACGAGCGGTAGGTCCCCCCGGGGAAGGCGCCGGCGAGACCAGCACTCGGGTTGCCGAGTCGCATTCCGCGAGCATGCGGCAGGAACGCCCCCGGCGGTCCTGTCGCATAGCTGGACGGCGCTCGCGAGATCGAGATCGACTCGATTGTCCCCTCGGAGGTGAAAGCAAGGAGGCCAATCGATTCGATCTCCCATCTCCCATCGCCGGTCTCGATGAGTTCGGGGGCCGCGTCACGCGCCTCGGCTTCGGTCATCCCCAGCTCGAGAGGACCGATCCCGTCGAAGTCGATCTCCCACTGACCCGCGTCTGTCGCCGACGTCGACGATACGCATCGGCACACGATGATCGTGAGCACAGTGTCTGTGGCGGGGTCGTAGGTCACTCGGTAGCCGACACGGCTCCCGGGCTGAGCCTGGTAGACGACCGTGTTCACCTCGCCCGTGTCGGCGGTCACGGGTGCGCCGTAGGTGGCTTCGAGGGAGGCGAGCGTACTTCCGACCCCGAATCTCTCGGCGTTCGGGGTGGCTGTGTCAGCCGGAACGATCGAGTAGACGCGGTCGTCGCGCAGTTCGACAGTTCCCCAGCCGCAGTCGATCACGACGATGACCACGCCGTTGCGCCGATAGGTCTCGATGATCTCGGCCTCGCCGACGGTGCTCCGTACCTCGGCGAGCGTCATCCCGAGTTCGACGCCCTCGTAACCGCGGGCACTCAGTACTGTCCTGTCGCTGAGGGTGGCGGCCTTGAGGCGCGAGAGGAGCTCGTCGGGGTTGGACGCCGAGACAGCGGTGCCGCCGCCGACTCCGCCGATGCACGTCATCTGCTGCTGGGCTTCTTCGTCGTCGTCGACCCCGAACGCGACGACATTGATGTTCACGAGCGGGTTGTCGCGATGGAGCTCTGCTGCGACCTCGCAGGAGGTCGGCGGGGCGCAGGTGTCGACACCGTCGGAGATCAATACGATGTTGCCGGCCTGATCGGCGGGGAGCATGGACATCGCGATCCGCAGTGCGGGCCCGATCGGTGTGAAGCCGGACTGGGTGACGCTGTTGACCGACGCGGTGAGTGAATCCACATCGGCCGGTTGCAGGGGGGAGAGCGTTTTCACGTCCTGACAGCCTGCAGCGCGCTCCGCATCTGTGTTCCCCGTGCCGGTGCCAAAGGTGAGCAGCCCCACTTCCGCGTCGTTGGGGAGAGCGTCGATGGTCGCAACTGTCGCCCGCTTGGCTACCTCCATGCGGGTCACACCGGGGGACGCCTCGCGGATCATCGAGCCGGAGGCATCGAGGATGATGATCGTCGGTGGGATCTCGTCGCCCGCAGTCGCCCGAGCTATGGCGGGAGACATGCCGGTAATCGTCCCGAGCACAATCGTCACGGCGATCAGTGCCATCACGGATGTCAGAACGGATCTCATGTTGCGGCGCAACCCTTCCTCGGCCCCAGCATAGGGAGGGGGCGCGCCGACCTCGATGGGGAATCTTGCCCACCGGGACGAGTTGGGCTAACCCCCGTAGCGGGCGATCGTGCTGAGGAACTGGAAGGTTGCGAGGGTGATCCGGGCCGAGATGACGACCGCGACGATGATGCCGACGACCTGGGTGGCGATGAGGCCCCACAGGGGTCCCCAGCCGGTGCCGGTGCGGCGGATCGTGACGACGATGCGTCCGATGGGGTAGACGATCGACAGGAACATCCATGGCCAGGGGAACGGGCGGTCGATGCCGCGGTTACGGAGTTCGCGGTGGTCGAGGTACGCGAACCAGACGCTGAAGCCGTAGACCGCCCAGCCGAGGAGCATGATCCCCCACCACCACGGCGAGAAGAAGATGTCGAACGGCTGCATGAAGTTGTGGATCTGGGGCGGGGTCCCCGGCTGGGCGAAGGACTGAGCCATCCAGCCGTGCATCGTGAACATCGAGCGCCACGGCACGAGGAGAGCGGCCAGCGTCGAGACCAGCGGCAGCAGCACGATGAGCCAGATCCAGACGGTGTTCGTGTCGACGCCGGGGCTCTTGCGTGGTTCGGGTGCGGCGGCGGGAGCTGC
>NZ_DBHD01000167.1:0-5566 GCF_002296025.1 Microbacterium sp. UBA837 | reverse complement strand
AAGCCGCGCCGCCCCCTGCGCTGGGCGGATCTGATCGTCTCGATCGTGCTGTTTCTTCTCTTGGCTGCAGCGGCGGTGACGGCATCCATTTTCGGGGCGTTCCTGACCTTTGCGTCGGACTCGTGCTCGGCGACCGGGTGCAACTTCAACGTCATGACCATCGGTATCTGGGTCGCGGTGCTCTCCCCGTGGGTCGTCTTCCTCGTCGCGCTCGCCGGCTCGATCGTCATGATCGTGCTGCGCCGGATCTCGTTCTGGATTCCGATCACGGCGTTCGTCCTGATCGTTGCGCTGTGGCTGATCGGTGCCGTTCTGGTCTGGGCGGGCACCTGACCCGAGCCGCCCTACACAGGCGGCGTCCAGCCCGCTGTAACCTCGCGGCCGTACCGTGGTGGGGTGCACACCGCGACACCAGACGGCTCCTGGATGACGCACCTCATCGACTGGTCGGTCTCGCTCATGGAGATCATCGGGCCCGCAGGTGCAGGTCTTGCGATCGCGCTCGAGAACATCTTCCCGCCGCTGCCGAGCGAGGTGATCCTGCCGATGGCGGGTCTCTCGGCCAGCCGCGGGTCGTTCTCTCTTGCGGAGGCCCTGATCTGGACGACCCTCGGCTCGGTAGTGGGGGCCTTCCTGCTCTACGGGATCGGCGCCTGGCTCGGCGTGGACAGACTGCGCACGATCGCGGCCAAGGTCCCGCTACTGCGTCCGGATGACATTGATCGCACTGTCGCGTGGTTTCACCGTCACGGTGGCAAGGCGGTCTTCTTCGGGCGGATGGTGCCGATCTTCCGCAGTCTGATCTCGATCCCGGCGGGCGTGACCCGCATGCCGCTGTGGAAGTTCGGCCTGTTGACCGTCGCAGGCAGTGCCTTGTGGAACACCATCTTCGTGCTTGCCGGTTTCCTCCTCGGCGAGGCCTGGCCTGTCATCGAGCGGTACGCCGACATCCTCCAGTACGTCGTCATCGCCGCCGTAGTGGTCGGGATTGCGTGGTTCCTCGTCGTTCGCATCCGTACGCTTGTGGCCGACCGGCGCGCAGGGGATCCCAAGCCCTCCGCGGACTGAGCCCTCGGTCGCAGAGCAGCGAGCGCTCTCAGCCCGCGCAAAGCGAACCCCCACGTAGACTGGGGGAGTGCCCGCTGACCGTGTCCATCTCGTGCGTCACGGGGAGGTCTTCAACCCGAATCGGGTCCTGTACGGACGTCTCCCCGGGTACGGGCTGAGCGACGACGGGCGCCAGATGGCCGAGCAGGCTGCGGCCTGGATCGGCGGGCTCGAGCGCCCGCTGGCATCCCTCATCGTGTCCCCGCTGCAGCGGGCGCAGGAGTCGGCCCAGCCCTTCATCGACAGGTTCGGCCTCCGGGCCACCACCGACGAGCGCGTCATCGAGCCGACCAACGTCTTCGAGGGAAAGCGCATGAAGCGCGCCCTGATGAACCCGCTGAACTGGCGGTACCTCGCTCGCCCCGCGGTGCCCAGCTGGGGTGAGCCCTACGCGCAGGTCGTCGCCCGCATGGATGCCGCGATGACGGATGCCTGGGGTGAGGCAGACGACGGCGACGTGGTCGTGGTCTCCCATCAGCTCCCTATCTGGGTGACCCACCTTGCAGTTGCCGGGCTTCCGACGCAGCACGATCCGCGGCACCGCCGGTGCGCGCTGTCGAGCGTGACGAGTTTCGAGCGGTCAGCCGACGGGTGGGTCGAGGTCGACTATGTCGAGCCCGCAGCGACATCGGGCGCCATCGACGTCGGGGCGGTGTGACGTGACGATTCGCCGTGGACGCAGGTCGGCATCCGTCGCTCTCGCGCTGGTTGGCGCCCTCGCGGTGGGCGGAGTGCTCGCCGGGTGCACCGCCGATCCGCTCGCCGACCAGTACCGGGCGGGTGACAACAAGGGCTTCATCGCGCAGAACGGAATGGAAGCCGTCGCGATTCCCATCGACCAACGCTCCGCGCCGCTGAACTTCTCGGGCGTCACCGATACCGGCGAGACGGTGACGAGCGATGACTACCGCGGTCAGGTGCTCGTGGTGAACTTCTGGTACGCCGCATGCGCGCCGTGCATCGTCGAGGCGCCCGAACTCGAGGCCGCCTACGAGGAGGTCGGCGGGGCCGATGTCGCGTTCCTCGGTCTGAACACTGCCGACGAGGCGCCGACGGCGCGATCGTTCGCCGAAGACAACGGCGTCAGCTATCCGAGCCTCATCTCGGTCGGCGACCGCGAACTCAAGCTCGCGTTCGCGGACGCGACCCCCTTGAACGCGACCCCCGTCACGCTTGTCATCGACCCCGAAGGCCGCGTCGCTGCTCGGGTCATCGGCGCGCTCTCGAGCTCGTCCATCCTCACGACTCTCGTGAAGGAAACGCTCGCGGAGAACGGATGAACGTCACCGACCTGATCGGAGGGGGAGCCCTCTGGGTTGCCGTCCCGATCGCGTTGGCGGCCGGCCTCCTGTCGTTCCTCTCGCCGTGCGTGCTGCCTCTGGTGCCCGGCTACCTCGGGTTCATCGGTGGCTCAGTCACCTCGACCCGCAACGATCAGGGGATCGCGGTCCCGAGCCGGGCTCGGCTGCTTGGGGGCGTTGCTCTCTTCATCGCCGGATTCACCGTCGTGTTCATGGCGATCACGATCCTCGGTGGTGCGCTCGGCCAGTTCTTCCTCCGGTATGGCGACCTCATCACCCGCATCCTTGGTGGTGTCATCATCCTGCTCGGCCTCGTCTTCATCGGGCTGTTCGGCTTCGCGCAGCGCACGATCAAACCGCAGGTGCGCGGTAACGTCGGCCTCATCGGCGCCCCCCTGCTGGGTCTCGCGCTCGGCCTCGGCTGGGCTCCGTGCATCGGCCCGACCCTGGCCGCGATCACCGCGCTGTCCTGGAATTTCGGCGACCCCGGGCGCGCAGCCCTCCTCGGCCTCACGTACTCGCTCGGACTCGGCATCCCCTTCGTGCTGCTCGCACTCGGCCTCGGCTGGGCAACCACGGCCGTCACGTTCCTGCGACGCCACATCCGCGCGATCAACATCGCCGGCGGCATCCTGCTCGTGCTGCTCGGCATCCTCATGCTCACCGGCGTCTGGACGACGCTCATGATCTCGCTCCAGGGGGTGCTCATCAATGTCCCCCTCCCGCTCTGATGACGTGACCGTCGATCCGCTTCGCCCCGCCGATCACGCCGATGCTGCGGCCGACAGCATGGATGCCGGTGGCTCATCCCCCGACGACACGGTCAACTCGCCCGCGCTCGGCGTCGTCGGATGGGCGCGGTGGGGATGGCGCCAGCTCACCAGCATGCGCACCGCCCTGCTCCTGCTTCTGCTGCTCGCGATCGCGGCGATCCCGGGGTCGCTCGTACCCCAGCGCAGTGCCGATCCCAACGGCGTCACGCAGTACTTCACTGACAATCCCGACCTCGCGCCGATCCTTGACGGGCTCCAACTGTTCGACGTGTACACGTCGGCCTGGTTCTCGGCGATCTACATCCTGTTGTTCATCTCGCTCATCGGATGTGTCATCCCGCGCACGCAGCACCACTGGAAGGCGCTGCGGGCCCGGCCCCCGCGCACTCCTGCACGTCTCGAGCGGCTCTCGACGTATCGCGAGACGTTGATCGAAGGGGCGGATGCCGACCCCGCAGCCTATGCGGCCGACGCTGTGGCTCTCGCCGAGCAGCAGCTGCGCCGCGGTGGTTACCGCACCGAGCGGTACGACACCGACCGTCGGGGCGCCCCGAGCTTCAGTGTCTCGGCAGAGCGCGGCTACCTGAAAGAGACCGGGAACCTCATCTTCCACGGCGCGCTCGTGGGCGTTCTCATCGCGGTCGGAGTCGGCGGAGGCTTCACCTACACCGGCCAGACCGTCATCATCCAGGGTGACACGTTCACGAACGCGCTCGTTGATTACTCCTCGTTCAACCCCGGCCGCTTCGTCGACGAGAACTCCCTCGTTCCCTATGCGATAACGCTCGACGAGTTCAGCGTCAGCTACGTCGCTCCCGACGAAAGCGGCGCCGGTCAGGCCGGAGACTTCGTCGCGCGACTCACCACCCAACGCGCAGGCGAGGACCCGACAGCCGGAGAGGTGCGGGTGAACCATCCGCTCGATGTCGCGGGCGATCGAATCTTCCTCATGGGCAACGGATACGCGCCGACCATCACGGTTCGCGCTCCCGACGGCGAGGTCGTCTACTCGGCATCCGTTCCCTTCCTGCCGCAGGACCGGAACCTCACCTCGCTCGGCGTCGTCAAGGTGCCCGACGGACTACCTGAGCAGCTCGGGCTCGTCGGCTTCTTCTACCCGACGGTCGCGGAGCTCGAGACCGGGGCCCTCACCTCGGGATGGCCAGCACTGGTCTACCCGGAGTTGACCCTCAACGTGTTCGAGGGGGATCTCGGCATCGACGGCGGCATCCCGCGCTCGGTGTACGCCCTCGACACGACGGACATGACACAGCTCACCGGCGGAACCACCGGTGTCGACTCGATCCGGCTGCTGCCGGGCGAAACCGCAGAGATCCCCGGCGGCCGCGGAACCGTCACCTTCGAAGACGATTCCGCCGTGACCCCCACGGGCGAGCCAGTCAAGCGGTTCGTCTCGCTGTCGATCCACCGAGACGCCGCGGCGACGTGGGTTCTCGTGTTCGCCTCGATCGCCGTCGCGGGGCTGCTCGCTGCCCTGTTCGTGCCCCGCCGCCGCATGTGGGTGAAGGCGACAGTTCAAGGCCCCAACGTGAGGATCGAGTACGCGGGACTCGCCCGTGGTGAGGATCCGACGCTGGATGCCACGGTCGAGCGCTTCGCCGGCGACCACGGCGCCTCCCTCGCGGGGCGCGGCGCCAGCAAGCCCACGTAAACTGGCCCCATGCCCGTCGATTCCGCGCTGTCCCTCGAGTCGGTCTCGTTTCTGCTGGTGTGGACCGCCATCGCGATCTACGCACTCGCGTTCATCGCCTACGTCGTCGACCTCTCACGCCGTTCGGCGGTAGCGGTCGACCGCTCCGCTCAGCGGGAGCTCGTGTCGGTCGGTGCAGGAGCGGCATCCGTCGATGGCGCGGCGGGTCCTGCATCCGCTGTCGAGGAGCTTCGCGCCGAGGGTCGGGCTGCCGAAGAGAACCTCAACGCAGCGCCGGGTCGCCGCACGCGTCTACTCTGGGCGCGTATCGGCACGAGCCTGACGTGGCTCGCCTTCCTCTTCCACCTCGGGGGCGTCATCACGCGCGGCATCGTCGCCGGTCACGTGCCGTGGTCGAACATGTACGAGTTCGCCCTCACGGGCACGGTGCTGATCGTCGCCGTCTACCTCGGGGTGCTCTTCCGCTACGACCTCCGTTTCCTCGGATCGCTCATCACAGGCATGGTCGTCCTCATGCTCGGCGGCGCCTCGCTGCCGTTCACGTTCTATGTCGAGGTCGTGCCGCTGGCCGACCCGCTCAAGAGCGTCTGGCTCGTCATCCACGTGTTCGTCGCCTCGCTGGCTACCGCGCTGTTCGCTATCGCGTTCGGCCTGTCGGTGCTCCAGCTCATGCAGGCGCGCCGCGAACAGCGGGCGATTGCCGCCGTCGGCAC
>NZ_DBHD01000161.1:0-8869 GCF_002296025.1 Microbacterium sp. UBA837 | reverse complement strand
AACGCGGCCGCGGAATCGTTCTGGTCAACGTTCAAGAACGAGTATTACCACCGGCACACCTTCGCTACGATCGACGACGCCCGCCGCGGCGCCTATATCTGGATCGATGGCTGGTACAACGCCCGCCGCCGCCACTCGAGCATCGGCTACCTCAGCCCATTAGAGTACGAACGACGCCAGCTCACGCTGGCAGCCTGACCAACCAACCACGGCATGAACCGCCGGAACCCCGGCGATTCCTTTGACTACAGCCTAGGCTCGGGTATAGCCGAACTATCGTCGCCGATCTGGAAGTGAGATGCGTAGCATGTCCCCCTACATCAGCGTTTTCATTGTGATCGGCCTCGGTCTGGCCGCGGTGGGATTGCTGTACGTGGTGGGTCGGTTCGTGGCGGTTTCCCGGGATGTAGTGGAGGTCCTCCCGTTCCAGTCCGGCTGGGAACCACGCGAACATGCGCTGTCCCGGTATCACGCACGCTGGTACCCGATTGCGCTGGTGTTCCTCGCCTTTGATGTCGAGATGCTGTTCATGTATCCGTGGGCGGTCATCGTGGCCGAACGCGGTGCCGAAGCCATCATCGAGATGTTCGTGTTTCTCGCGCTATTGGTCGCGGGCGTTGTCTGGGCGTGGCGTGAAGGGGCCTTCCGATGGGTCTGACCGGGTGGGTGGCCAATGCCGCGGTGAAGCGCGTTCACGTCATGATCGTCGAGGCCCCCGGCTCGGGTCTTTTGCGGATGAGGGTTGAGGCTGCGGTCACGGCTCGCGGCTGGGCACTGGCGTGTGCGCCCGCAGACAGTGACGCGCTGCTGGTCTGCGGACGACCGGAGGCGGCGCTGAGCGGCCTGATTGATTCGGTGTGGCAGCAGGTTCCCGCCCCTCGTGCGCGCGCCATTGTGACCAATGTTGCAGACCTGTCGTCGACGTTGGATGCCGTTGTTGAGGACCTCCGCGACACCACAACCCAGCGCATGCGGTCTCGAAGTGAGCAGGCGAGCAAGCCGCCCGTCGTCGCCGAGATGTCAATGGACCACTCCGGACACGACATGGACATGCCCCACGACACGGGCCACTCCGGACACGAAATGGGCCAGTCCGGACACGACATGGACCACTCGGGTCACGGAATGGATATGTCTGGCCCCGGCGGTATCCCGCTTGCCGAAGGATCGGAGGACCGTGATGGCTTGGAGATGGATGCCACCCACCTCACCCTGGGTCCGATTCTGTCGGATTGGCCCGCGGCGCTCGTTGTGCACTGCACGTTGCATGGTGATCTGGTCACCGATGTGGAGATCGAGTGGGGTGAGGCCGACGAATTGCCTGCGGGATCTGTTCGGGAAGATGCCGCCCGCCTGTGCGATGCAGCATCGCGAGTTCTCGCCGTCGTCGGCTGGGATCCGATGGCCGCACGGGCACGGCGCGTCCGCAACGACCTCCTCGACGATGCACCGCTCGAGAAGATTCGCTCCGGATTGACCCGTCTTACCCGCCGCGCAGAGCGGTCACGGACGCTGGCGTGGAGTGCGAAGGGTATCGCGGCGGACGAATCCATCGATCCGCGTGGCACACTCGTTGGTTGGCTGCGCACCTGCTCCGCGTTGCTTGACCCTGAAGCGGCTCCCCCAAGCCGTCCGGTGCTCGGGTCCGCCGCGGACAGTGCGACCAGCGAGGTGATCCGTAGCGCAGTCGTGGGTCAAGAACTCTCGACCGTTCGCCTGATCGTGGCATCCCTCGGGCTGGAACATGCGATCTCACGGGAGCGGGTGCCGCGTGGGTGAGGTGGCCACGGTCTTTGTCGCCGTGTTGCTGGTGGGCGGCGGTCTCGTCGTGGTCGCCTGGGCTGCGGCGGCCGCGAACGCGATGCTTGATGCTCGATCTGGCGGTGCACCGGTCTTAACCGCCGCCGCCGCGCCCCTTCGGGAGGTGAGCCGCCTGCTTCGCCAGCAACGCCGCACTCTTGCGGGGGCAGATTCGTTGCTGTGGCGTATCGCCGGCGCGGGCCTGGTCATCGCGGCCATGCTAAAGATGCTGGTGATCCCTTTCGGATCCTTCGTTCTGGCCGACCTGCCCGTGGGTCTGGTGTGGTTCAATGCGGTCGACGTGTTGTTGTGGGCGCTGTGGTGGTTGCTCGGGTGGGGAGCCAACAGTTCCTGGTCGCTCGTCGGCGGATACCGTTTCCTCGCACTCGCTCTCTCGTACGAGCTTCCGCTGATGTTCGCGCTGACCGCGCCGGCCATCGCGGCTGGGAGCCTTCGCATGCTCGATGTGCAGGACGCGCAGGGCAACCTGTGGTTTGTCGTCTGGATGCCGGTGGCATTCCTGATTTTCGTTGCATCCGTGGTGGCGTTTTCGTCGTGGGGTCCTTTCCATACCGCGATGAGCGGCGATATCGCCTCTGGCGTGCTTGTCGAGCTGAGCGGCGTCGACCGGCTGCTCGTTCTCGTGGGCCGGTACGCCGTCCTCGTCGCCGGTGCCGCGTTCGCGGTGCCGCTGTTCCTCGGTGGCGGAAACGGTCCGTGGCTGCCACCGTCGATGTGGGTGCTCATCAAGACCCTGGTCGTGCTGGCGGGGATGTTGACGGTGCGACGACTCTTCCCGATGATTCGCCCTGACCGTCTCGCGGGGCTCGCGTGGGTCATCGTTTTGCCGTTGACGATCGTTCAGGTCGCCGTCGTCGCCGTGATCGTGGGCGTCAACGGGGGTGCACTGTGATCGCGGCTCTGCTGTTCTGGTTGTTCGCTGTCGTTGCTGTCGCAAGCGGCATCGCCGTCTTCGTAGTCAACTCGATGGCGCGGGCTACCTACGCCCTTGCGATGTCGTTCGTGTGTGTCGGCGCGATCCTCGTTGTCCTGAACTTGGACTACATCGGGGTCATCACCATCCTCATGATGTTGATGGAGATGGCGATCATGGCCGTTTTCATGGTCATGTTCATGGGGATGAACCCGGCGTTGATGCCCATGGATATGACCCACAGCAAACGCCGTTCGATGATCATCGCCGCCACCGTCTTCGTGCTCCTGGCCGTGGCAGCGTTTGTCATCCCCTGGCCCGCACGTGCCGGCGAACCTGCCGCGGACCTCGTCAGGTCTCTGGGCGACGCGATCATGGGCTCGAAAATGCTAGTGATGCTCGTCATCAGCCCCGTTTTGTTCGCGACGATTGTCGCGGCACTGGTGCTGGCCAATCCGCACGGCCGTTCCGACCCACCTGGTGAGGATCGTGACGGCGAAGAAGGCGACGGTACGCCGATGCCGCCTGACTCGTCGATGGCAGGGGAGCACCACCAATGACCCTCTCGCTCGTGCTCGTCGTGGCGGCGGCGCTTTTTGCTGTCGGGCTCTATGGCGCCCTCTCGCAGCAGGTTGTCGTCATGGTGATGATGGGCATCGAACTGATGATCAACGGTGTACTCCTCGCGGCCGGCGCGCTGTGGTGGTTCCTCGCGCCCACGCCCGATGGCCAGACCCTAATGATCGTCATCCTCGCGGCGATGACGGTGGAGATGGCGATGGGATTCGCGGCGGCCACGATCGTGCACCGCTCCCGCGGGTCCGACATGATCGATTCGGCAACGGACCTGAACGGATGAGCCTCCTACTGATCACACTGATCGCGTTACCCGCGGTTGCCGGCACCGCCCTCCTTCTCGGCGGCCGCCGCTTCGACAGAATGGCACCGGTCACATCGATAACGGTCGCCGCTGTGACAATGGCGGCCGCGATCACTGCGGCCATTACCCGGCCGAGGTGGGAGGCGGCCTTTATCGGGCCGAGCGGTGCCACCCTGGTTGTCGATGGGCTTTCCGCCGTCCTGCTGCCGATGATCACCGCCGTCGCGCTCCTCGTCTTGGTCTTCGCTGCTGCTGAGCGGACACAGACCGAGGCCCGCTTCCATGGCCTGATGCTGGTGTTCATCGCTGCCGTGCTCATCACGGTGACCTCGACGTCGCTAGTGTCGTTGCTGGCCGCGTGGGAGATTATGGGCGCCACCTCGTACGCTCTCATCGGCTTCCACTGGCAGAACGCCCGCACCATTCCCGCGGGTTTCGTCGCATTCACCGTGACGCGGACGGCCGACCTCGGACTGTATCTGGCTGCGGGTGTGGCCATCGTCGCGGGCGTGGGCTGGCAACTCGACGATCTGAGTAGCGCCTCGGCGCCCTGGCTGTCGCTCATCGCCGCGGGCGTCCTGATCGCCGGCCTGGGAAAGGCCGCGCAACTCCCCTTCAGCTTCTGGTTGTCCCGCGCCATGGAAGGGCCCAGCCCCGTGAGCGCCTTGCTGCACTCCGCCGCGATGGTCGCCATGGGCGGATATCTGCTCCTTCGCCTGAGTCCACTCTTGCTCGCGTCCGGCTGGGCGGGATGGGCGGCCGCATGGATCGGTGCGGCCACGACCATCGTTTTGGGTGTGATCGCCATCGGCCAGTCCGACCTCAAACAGCTCCTCGCCGCCTCCACCGCCGCGCAACTGGGATTTGTGACTCTCGCCGCCGGCATCGGGGCGACAGCGGGGGGAACTGCGCAGCTGATCGCACACGCGGCCACCAAAGCGCTGCTGTTCCTCATCGCGGGCGCGTGGCTGGCAGCAACGGGCACCAAACAGTTGCACGCGTTGCGTGGCGTCGGCCGGCGGTGGCCTCTCGTCGGAGTGACGTTCATGATCGGAGCACTCTCGCTCGCCGGCATCCCCCCGCTCTCGCTCTGGCTGACCAAAGACTCTGTCCTCGCGGCCGCGCTCGAAGCGAGCCCCGCTCTGTACGCGGCTGGCCTGGTGGGGGCGGTACTGGCGGCGGCGTACTCGGCGAAAATCATCGGAGTGGCGTGGGCGGCTCCTGTTCAGGACGCGGCGCGTGAGGCGGGGTGGGATGCCGAGCAGCCGGGAACGCGGCACATTCCTGCCGGCGCGACCGGCCCGCTCGTTGTCCTGGCAGTCGGGGCGGCTGTTCTGGGAATCCTCGCTGCTCCCGGCGTGGATGCTCCGTTCCGCGAAACCCTCGGCGCAGCAGGGCAGCCTCAGAGCAGCGTCGCTGAGCTGGCGGCATCAGCGCTCCTTGCCCTCATCGTCGTACTTGTCGTGCTGCGGTATCGGCTTCCGCCTGTTCCTGGGGCAGCGACCTGGTTTGGTCTGGAGCGTGCCGCGGTCACCATCGTCGGCCGCCCGCTGGACGCATTCGCTGCGGTTCTGGCTCGTTTCGATGTCCGCCTCGACGCGGCGATCGATGCCGTGCCGCGTGCCCTCGATCGGGCGGGTGCCGCCACGCGGTCTCTCGACGGCGAGGTCGACGGTGCGGTGGGTCGCGTCGTGACGTTCACCCGCGCGGCGGGAAGGCTTGCCCAACGTTCCCAATCTGGTCGTATCGCCGACTACTACGCCGCTGGCGCCGTCATCACCGTCGCCCTCGTCGTGCTCTTGATTGTTGTGAGGTAGCCCCGTGCTCAGCATTGTCATCTTCTTGCCGGTCGCGGCCGGCATCCTTCTCGCGGTGTTCAAAAAGATCACGCCGGCCGCAGCACGCTGGGTGTGGCTGACCACGACCCTCGTCGATCTGGCCCTGATCGCCGGCATCACGGTGGCCGGGCCAACGAGCGGCGATGGCCTCGTCGCGGAGGAGCAGCTGGCATGGATGCCGGGCGTCGGCACGAGCTATCACATCGGCGTCGACGGATTCTCACTCCCGCTGCTCCTGCTGACCGGGGTGATTTTCGTCGCGAGCGCCGTGTGGTCCCTCCGGACTGAGGATCGACCGCGCGCGCAGGCCGCGCTGTTTTTGTTCCTGCAGACCACGTGCCTCGGGCTCTTCGCCGCCCAAGACCTGATCTTGTTCTTCCTCTGGTTCGATCTGTCGATCGTGGGGATGTACTTCGTCATCGCCGGATGGGGTCACGGCAACGCCCGCCGATCCGCACTTAAGTTCTTCCTGTACACGTTCCTGGGATCGCTGGCCCTGCTGCTGGGATTCATCGGGCTCTACCTGAACTCCTCCCCTCACACGTTCGACATGATCGAGCTGTCCCAGGCGGGAGCTTTCACGGGCAACGCGGTGACCGGTGGCCTCATTCTCACCGCGATCGTGGTCGGCTTGGCGATCAAGACCCCGACGTTCCCGTTCCACTCCTGGCTACCCCCTGCCCACACCGATGCCCCGAGCATCGGGTCCGTCGTGCTCGCCGCCGTGATGTTGAAGATGGGCACGTACGGTTTCGTGCGCATCGCGATGCCGATGCTTTCGGATGCCTGGAGGGCCGGCGCGTGGGTGATCGTCGCGGTGGGAATCGTGTCGGTGCTCTACGGCGCGCTCGTCGCACTGGCGCAGACGGACGTGAAACGGATGATCGCGTTCACCTCGATCAACCACATGGGCTACGTGATCCTCGCCGTCGGTGCCGCCGGAATCGTGTCCCAGGACAGCGAACAGGCGCAGCACCTTGCAATCACCGGCGCCGTGATCCAGATGGTGTCGCACGGTCTAATCACCGGCGCACTGTTTCTGCTCGCGGGAGTGTTCTGGGATCGCACCGGCAGCTACGATCTCCGCCGCTACGGAGGACTCGCCTCGCCCGCCCCGCGGTTCGCGGGCTTCTTCGCCATCGCCGCGTTCGCCTCCCTCGGCCTTCCCGGCTTCAGCGGATTCATCGCAGAGTTCCAGATCTTCACGGGCAGCATCGGCACGACGCTGTGGGCAGCACTGGCACTACCGGGCATTCTGATCGTGGCCGTGCTGTTCTTGCGCGCCTTCCAACGAGTCTTCACCGGCCCCACCACCGGCCTATCGCCCGGATTCGATGACCTCCGGCCCCGTGAGATCGTCCCACTCGTTGTGCTTCTGGGGCTGTCCGTGATCATCGGCATCTTCCCCGGCCCACTGATCGAACTCATCGCCCCCGCGGCCGACCAGCTGATAGGCGTGCTCGGCCCGTGACATCGATGTCTATGAACTATTCCGCGCTGATCCCCGAAGCGGTGCTCCTCGCCGCCGCGGTGATCGCTCTGCTCGGCGGCAGCTTCCTGCCACGCCGAGGTCAGGTCATCATCCGTTGGTTCACCCTCGGGGCGCTCGTCGTCAGTGCGGGCATCGCCGCGGGAGCTGCCGGTCAGACGGGGGGTGCGATCTTCGAGGGAACCTACGCCATCGACACCCCGACAACGCTCGTGCGCGTACTCGCTCCCCTGTGCACGGTGGTCGTGGTCCTGATTGGACGGCGCGACTTCCGCGGCTCCCCCAGGGAAAGCGAAACGTACACGCTCCTCCTCCTGGCCACCCTCGGCACCGTCGTGATGGGCGGAGCGACAGACCTGCTCGTCCTCATCGCGGCGTTCCTTCTCACGAGCATCCCGCTGTACGCGCTCATCGGGATCAGACGTACTGCCCACGCCGCCGAAGCGACTCTGAAGACGTATCTGATGGGGGCGCTGTTCGGTGTCCTTCTGCTCGCGGGAGTGGCACTTTTGACCAGCCTCGCAGGCACGAGTAGCTACGCGACCATGAACACCGCCCTCGCGGCAGCCCCGACCGCTGCGGTCGTCTTGGGTGTCGTTGCGACCATCATTGGACTCCTCTTCAAGGCAGGAGGGGTGCCGGGGCATTTCTGGGTGCCCGACGCCACCGAAGCCGCAGGCACGGCTGTCGGCGCGTTCTTAACAACAGTCCCCAAAATCGGCGCCCTCGTTGCCATCGCCCGTGTGGTGACCGTGATGCCGTCGAGCATCGACGTTCCCCTCCTCATCGGAGTGCTCGCGGCACTGAGCATGACCGTGGGAAATCTTGCCGCGCTGGCACAGCGCAACGTGCGCCGCCTGATGGGCTGGTCCACCGTGAGTCAGGTCGGATATCTGCTCATGCCGATCGCGGTCATCGGCGCGGCCCCCACTGCTCCTGCGAGTCTGCTCGCATACTTGGTGCTGTACAGCATCTCGAACCTGACAGTCTTCGCCGCCTTCACTGCGCTTCCCGGACGCGAGCATATCGACGACTTCGCCGGTGCCGCACGCCGGCATCCATGGCTGACCGCAACGCTGGCTATCGGCGCGCTCAGCCTGGTGGGAACCCCGCCCACCGCTGTCTTCTTCGGCAAACTCGCCGTGTTCACGTCGACGTGGGATGGCGGACTCGTCTGGCTCGTCGTCGTCGCAGCGATCAATACGGTGGTCAGTCTCTTCTACTACCTTCGCCTTTTCACCGGCCCCTTCCGCGCCGCGCCAGAGGGCAGGTCAGGACCGGCCTTCCCGGCGGCCCCCACGAGCGTACAGGCGACCGCGCTGGTACTCGCGGCAGCCGTACTCTTGTCAGGTTTCGTCGCCGTGGCGATCGCTCCAAGCCTGATCTGACCATGCGCAGCAAGACGAGAGGGCCTGAACGTGTCGGATCTGGGGTTTACATCCACAACCTGCCGGGGATTGCGAGCATCGGTCGTGCCGTGAGGCCAGCCGCTTCAATGCTGCTAGTCGGAACTGCTAGGACTCGACTGCCGTATCAGGCATCGAGGACCACGCTGGGAGCGGTTCTGGTCCCCTTTTGGCCCCCTTATCCACAGGGAGGGCTTCGCACGGCGTTCCGTTATCCACAGCCTCACTTTGCCGAAAGCACGAGGGGGACCAGGAGGGGACCAAAAAATCCGGCTTCCGGAAACAACAAATTCCTGATAAAAATTCCTTCTAATCAGGGATTTTCTGTGGGGCTGCCAGGATTTGAACCTGCGACCCCTTGACCCCCAGGCGTCCCAACCTCTCGATCTGACGACAGTCCCGCGTAGTTCTGCGGCTCAGGTCATGCAGAGCACGTCACGAGATGCACGGTTTCCATGCGGGTGACGTCCCGCTGCGTGGTGGAGTTTCTCGACACCGTGAGGTTGCCCCCGGATTCCGGAC
>NZ_DBHD01000118.1:0-4658 GCF_002296025.1 Microbacterium sp. UBA837 | reverse complement strand
TCGAGCACGAGATGCTCGAGGCCTACGCGACGCTGGGATTCCTTGCCGCGCACACGCGGAAGGCGATGCTGCACGTCTTGGTCACGGGCGTCATCTATCGGCATCCGGCCCTGCTCGCCAAGCAGGTGAGCACCCTCAACGTGCTCTCGGGTGGCCGCGTCGGGCTCGGCATCGGCGCCGGCTGGAACGAGCAGGAGTGCGTCGGTCTCGGATTCCCGTTCTCGCCGGTCGCACAGCGCTTTCGCGAGCTGGAAGAGACGATCCAGATCTGCCAGCAGATGTGGTCGGAGTCCGAAGAGCCCTACGACGGGGCGATCTGGCAGCTCGGACGCACGCTGAACTCGCCGCAGAACGTCACGAAGCCGATGCTCATGATCGGCGGTGGGGGCGAGAAGAAAACCCTCAAGCTCGTCGCTCAGTACGCCGATGCCTGCAACCTGAGCGCCCTGGCTGGCGTGCCCACCGGGAAGCTCGACGTGCTGCGGGCGCACTGCGACGATGTCGGGCGCGACTACGACACCGTCGAGAAGACCGCCATGATCGGCGTGAACCCCGAATCGACGGTGGACGGCGTCGCCGACCAGGTGCGGGCGCTGGGGGAGGCGGGCTTCACGACGACGTACGTCTTCTCTGTCGGCATCCGTCAGCCTGAGAAGGTCGTCGACCTGATCGCAGGCGTTGCCGCGCAGGTGTAGCGCGCCCGTTCCGCCTCCGCACGAAGGTAGGAGTTCTCGCCGAGGCAGGACGCTTCAGACGCACATCGTCCTACGTCGGCGATTTCTCCTACCTCGGCGATGGGACCCGACCGCGGTGCGGTCCCGAGACGGATGCCGGGCTCAGCCGATCAGCTCCGACCGAACGATCGCTGCGCCCGCGGTGAGGGCCGCGAGCTTTCCCCGTGCGACACCGCGGGGCAGGGGAGCCATACCGCAGTTCGTGGCGGGGTAGAGGTTCTCGGCATCCACGAACTGCAGCGCTCGCCGTAGCGTGTCGGCAACCTCACCCGGCGTCTCCACCGTGGTGCTGGCGACATCGATCGCCCCGACCATGACCTTCTTGCCGCGGATGAGCTCAATGAGGTCCATCGGCACGTGGGAATGGTGGCACTCAAGCGAGACGATGTCGATGCTCGACTCGCGGATGCGGGGGAAGATGCGCTCGTACTGGCGCCACTCCGACCCGAGGGAGGCCTTCCAGTCGGTGTTGGCCTTGATGCCATAGCCGTAGCAGACGTGCACCGCGGTCTCGCTGGTCACCCCCTCGGCGGCTCGCTCGAGCGCCGCAATCCCCCAGTCGTTGACATCGTCGAAGAAGACGTTGAACGCGGGCTCATCGAACTGGATGATGTCGACCCCCGCCGCTGCCAGTTCCTTCGCCTCCTGATTGAGGATGCCCGCAAACTCCCACGCGAGCTCTTCGCGGCTGCCGTAGTGGGCGTCGTAAAGCGTGTCGATCATCGTCATCGGCCCGGGAAGCGCCCACTTGACGGGTCGGTCGGTGTGGGCGCGCACGAAGGCTGCATCCTCGACGAACACCGGCGCCTTGCGCGCGACGGCGCCGACGACTGTGGGCACTGACGCGTCATAACGGTCACGGATACGCACCGTCTCGCGGCGTTCGAAATCGACGCCCTCGAGGTGTTCGATGAAGGTCGTCACGAAGTGCTGGCGGCTCTGCTCGCCATCGCTCACGATGTCGATTCCCGCGTGCTGTTGGTCCGAGAGCGCCAGCAGCAGCGCGTCCCGCTTTCCCTCGGCGAGGATGTCGTCATCCAGCTTCCAGGGCGACCAGAGCGTCTCGGGTTCGGCGAGCCACGCCGGCTTCGGCAGGCTGCCCGCGGTGGAGGTGGGAAGGAGCGTCATGCGCGTGCCTCCTCCAGCTCGCGGGCGGAGAACTGCGCCGACCACAGCTCCAGCGACTCCCGGTGCGGCTCGATGAAGTGCTCCTGGGCGAAACGGCCCTGCGCGACGGCGAGGCGGCTGCGCTCCTCGCGGTCGTACTCGATGCGTGTCAGTGAATAGTCGGGCTGGCTCAGGCTCGGCTGGAACCGCGCGGGAGCCGAAGAGTTGGCGTTGTAGATCTCGGGACGATAGATCTTCTGGAACGTTTCCATGGTTGCGATCGTGGCGGCGAGTTCGAGGTCCGAGTAGTCGGTGAGCAGATCCCCGACGTGGTAAAACGCCAGGGGGGCGGCAGCGCGGGGTGGCATGAAGTAGCGGACCCGCATCCCCATCTTCGCGAAGTAGTCATCGGTCAGCGAGTACTCGTCCTGGCGGTATTCGACGCCCAGAACCGGATGTTGCGTGTCGGTGCGCTGGTAGGTCTTGGTGCTCGAGACGCTCAGGCAGATGACGGGAGCCTTCGCGAAGTGCTGCGTATAGGCATCCGACGCCACGAAGCTGCGGAACAGGTTTCCGTGCAGCACGCCGAAGTCATCGGGGACGCTGAAACCGGATCCGGCGGCGTTGTGTGCGGGGAGCACGACGCTGAAGTCGTAGTCCCGCACATACGACGAGAAGTTGTTGCCGGCGATGCCCGGGATGCGGCTACCGGTGCGGTGGTCGACGATCGTCGTCTCCAGTACCTCGATGATCGGGAAGCGCTCGCCGTCGCCGCCCTCGTCGAGGTCGACCGATACCGAGACGATATCGAGATCGACCGAGTAGCGGTCTGCGGTCTCGTTGTCGCTAGCTGCGAGCTCGTTGAACCGGTTGTCGATCATCCGGATCGCGTTGCGGAGGTTCTCCTTGCGGTTCTCGCCGCGTGCGAGGTTCGCGAAGTTGGTGGTGATGCGCGTGTTGTCGAGAGGACGGTAGTCCTCGTCGAATCGGACACGCTCGAGAGTGAAGACAGGGACGGGCGGAGACGTCAGACGCATGACAGACCGTTCGAGTTCGGGCGAGCCGGGGCGGCCCGCTGAGTTGTCAGGGAGCCGCAGCGCGTGCCCGATGACGTGCTCGGGCGCGAGGCTTCGCGTCGTGCTGCGATGTGTTCGAGCATCTCGGCTACGCGCCCGAGGTGCAACTCGCCGCGTAACACAGTGACGAATTGGTGGGCGGCGGTCAGGCCTCGAGGGGAACGGATGCTGCGCCCGAACCGACCGGCACGAGGCGCGTCAGCTGCGTGACGTGGCGCGGTTCGAGCTCGGCAAGGCTTGACACCCCGAGCAGGCGCATTGTGCGCTCGATCTCGGCGCGGAGGATCTCGATCGTGCGATCCACGCCCTGGCGGCCCCCGGCCATGAGGCCGTACAGGTACGCGCGGCCGATGAGCGTGAACTTCGCGCCGAGGGCGACGGATGCCACGATGTCGGCGCCGTTCATGATGCCGGTGTCGATCATGACCGTGGCGTCCTTTCCGACCTCCCGCACGACCTGCGGCAGCAGGTGGAAGGGGATGGGCGCGCGGTCGAGCTGCCGACCGCCATGGTTGGAGAGGATGATGCCGTCGACACCGTGGTCGATCAGGCGCACCGAGTCGGCAACGTTCTGAACGCCCTTGACGACGATCTTGCCGGGCCACAGGTCGCGGATGACGGCGAGATCCTCGTAACTGATCGTGGGGTCCATCGCGGCATCCAGCAGCTCGCCGACGGTGCCGCCAGTGGATGAGAGCGACGCGAACTCGAGCTTTGGAGTCGTGAGGAAGTCGTACCACCACCAGGGCCGCGGAATGGCGTTGACGATCGTGCCGAGGGTCAGCTGCGGCGGGATCGAGAAGCCGTTGCGCTTGTCGCGCAGGCGCGCACCGGCGACCGGGGTGTCGACGGTGAACATGAGCGTGTCGAAGCCGGATGCCGCGGCTCGGCGGGCAAGCGCATAGGAGATCTCCCGGTCGCGCATCACGTACAGCTGGAACCAGTTGCGCCCGTGAGGGTTTGCGGCCTTCACCTCCTCGATCGAGGTGGTGCCGAGGGTCGAGAGCGTGAACGGGATGCCGGCTGCTCCCGCCGCCGAGGCGCCGGCGATCTCGCCCTCGGTCTGCATGAGCCGCGTGAAGCCGGTCGGCGCGATACCGAACGGCAGCGCTGACGGACCACCGAGGATCTCGACCGAGGTGTCGATGTCGGGCGCGGGGGTCAGGATGTCGGGATGGAACTCGATGTCCTCGAATGCGCGGCGGGCGCGAGTGAGTGACAGCTCGCCCTCGGCCGCGCCATCCGTGTAGTCGAAAGCCGCCTTCGGCGTGCGGCGCTTGGCGATCGTGCGCAGGTCGGAGATCGTGAGCGCGGACTGCAGGCGTCGGGTGCGTCCGTCGAACTCGGGCTTTTTGAACTTCATGAGCTCGAACAGCTCGGCGGGTTGGGGAAGCTGACGTTTCACCATGACGGTGTCCTTCCGTGTCATCGGATGCGTGACGCCTGTGGGTCGTAACGCCGAGGGCTGTGTGTCCTGACCACACGGTAGCGCAGGTCTTCGAGTGTTCCCTCAATCAATCCAACGGCGCGAGCCTGCACGAGGATGTTGCCGAGCGCTGTCGCCTCCACCGGTCCCGCCAGCACCGGAAGACCCGATCGGTCCGCCGTCCGCTGGCACAGCAGCTCATTCAGAGCGCCGCCCCCGACGATATGGATCGTGCGCACGGGCACGCCACCGATGCGGCCGGCGGTGAGCGCGGCATCTGCGAAGGCCTGTGCAAGGGACTCCACGGTGCACCTC
>NZ_DBHD01000145.1:0-12920 GCF_002296025.1 Microbacterium sp. UBA837 | reverse complement strand
ACCCCAGCGGGATTCGAACCCGCGTTACCGCCGTGAGAGGGCGGCGTACTAGGCCGCTATACGATGGGGCCGCAAGACAACCGTTCGATTATGCCATGCATCCGAACGGCCGGCCAAATCGACGCGAAGACCGCAGCGGGGTTGCCTCGAGCCCCGTCGCGAGGGTTGACTCGGGATATGCGAGTCACGAAGCACGAGCACGCTGCCCTCACGATCCGCGACTCCGGTAAGACGCTGGTCGTCGATCCGGGATCGTTCACCGATCCGCTCCCGGATGACGGCGATGTCGTGGCCATCGTGCTCACGCATGAGCACCCCGACCATTGGACACCGGAGCATCTGCGTCGCATCCTCAGCAACGCACCGAAGGCGCAGATCATCGGGCCCCAGGGCCTCGCCGACGCCGCCGCGGGGTTCGATGTCACGGTGGTCTCGCCCGGCGACAGCATGAAAGTCGGCCCGTTCGAGCTCGAGTTCTTCGGCGGCAAGCACGCCGTCATCCACGAATCGATCCCCGTCATCGACAACGTCGGTGTGCTGGTGAACGACCGTCTCTACTATCCGGGCGACTCGTACGAGGTGCCGGAAGGACGGAACGTGAAGCTTCTGGCGGCTCCTGTCGGCGCGCCGTGGTTGAAGATCGGGGAGGCCATGGACTTCGTCCTCGCTGTCGCTCCACGGATGTGCTTCGGAACACACGACATGACGCTCTCGATCATCGGACGCACGATGGGGCGTCAGCGTCTGCGGTGGGCGACCGAGCAGGGCGGGGGCGAGTTCCTCGAACTGGATGCCGGAGCCTCGGTCGACATCTGAGGCCCCCGCTCCCGATCAGCTCGCGCTGAGGTTGCTTCCCAGGTCGGTGGGTTCGCGAACCCAGATCTCGACGACGTCGCCGCGAGCGACAAAGCGCACGACGCCGCCCTCGTCCAGGGGCGCTGCCAGCGGCATGGGGATGTCGGGATTCACGCGGAAGTCGACGACCGGGTCCAGGGGTGCGGGCGTGCAACTCCCGTTCCCCCACAGCTCCCCCCACGCGACAATGAGACACCGTGCACCGACAGCGTTCGTGCCCGTCCACATCGTCACGCCTTGCACCTGCTCGTACTGCCGAAGGTTGCCTGCGTCCACGTCAAGAGCCCGTTCCGCCTGACGGATCCACGCCTCGGTCGGGTCAACCGGAGCGTCGCGGTCGACGCCGGCAATGAAGTCGGGTCGATCCGTCCAGACAGCAGGTAGCGCAAGCCCGAGTCCGAGCCCGACCGCGAGCGCGAGTCCGGCCGCACCGAACACTCCCGGGTGCCGCCACCACGCTGATGCCGGAGGCGGCAGCAGCGGCTCCTCGGCTGAAGTCTCGGTCCCCAGCGAGGGGTTATCGCCTGCACCGGCCCCGTCTGCCCCTGAGAGCACGCCGCCGGCGGACGTCGTCAGCGGCGTGTCAGCAGTGTCGTCCGTCTTGGACTGCCTGGCCGCCGAGATTTCACCCTCGCGCACAAGCGCCTCGAGCTCGGCGAGCCGGGCGGTAGCCGCCGGATCCATCGCGATGTCGGCATCCGGGCCATAGGCGCGTTCTCGAAGCGCTGCCAGCTCGCGACCAATGGCCCTCGGCAACGTCGCGCTCATGGGTTCCATTATCGAGGCGGCAGGAGAGCAGGGGCCGATGCGCCTGCCCGACCGCACAGCAAGGCTCGACGACGGAAACCATAGGTTCCTCATAGGACTGCGAAAGGCCATGCCTCACCACGATTCCTACCGTCAGGGTCATGGTCACCGACGCTCACCCGCTGCCCGCTGCGCCCCTCGTCTCCACAACGCGACCTCTCACCGACCAGAGCCCGTCCCCGTGGGGCTTTCGGATCGGCATCGCTGTGCTCGCCCTCGCAACAGCGCTGCTCACCGTGTGGGCGATCGATTCGGCATCCGAGTCGCAGTACTACGCAGCCATCGCGGTCTCGATGAGTCAGAGCCCGGCGAACTTCTTCTTCGGCGCCTTCGACCCAGCGGGAACCGTCAGTCTCGACAAGATCCCGGGATCGTTCTGGGTTCCCGCGCTCTTCGTCGCCGCGTTCGGGTACTCGACGTGGACGGTCGTCTTGCCGAACGCGCTGGCCGCCCTGGCGACGGTCGTCGTCGTGGCATCGACAGGTCGGCGCCTCGTTTCGCCTACGGCCGGGCTCATCGCCGGCGCGGTGGCAGCGACGACACCGATCCTCATCGCCGTGTCGCGCTCCAATCAGCCGGAAACCTTCTTCGTGCTGAGTCTGTCCCTGGTCGCGTGGGCTGCGGCGCGTGCCCTCGCCCAGCGGAGCCTCGGCTGGCTCATCACCGCGGGCCTGTTCATCGGGCTCGCGTTTCAGATGTACATGCTCGTCGCATGGGCTGTGTGGCCCGCTCTCGCGCTCGCGTATCTGATCACCGCCCAGCCAGTCATCCGGCGCCTCTGGCACCTCGCCGCGTCGGCGACCATCAGCATTGCGGCGTCGCTGACGTGGATCGTGATCGTCTCGCTCATCCCCGCCGATTCGCGGCCCTACATCGGCAGCACACTGAGCAACAATCCCTGGGAGATGGTGTTCGGCTACAACGGCCTTGGCCGCTTCTCGGCCACCGCCGACTCATCCGAGTACCTGTCATTCAGCCCACCCTTCTCCGGAGACCCGAGCGCGGTGCGGCTGTTCACCGAGCAGCTCGCCGGCCAGATCGCGTGGCTCCTGCCGGCGGCACTTCTTGCCGCGTCGGTGCTATGGATGCTGCGCTTCTCGCGCGCAGTCACCGTGTTCCTCGGGGCGTGGCTCGTGATCTTCGCGGCAATGTTCTCGGCCGTCGACGGGATGCACCAGTTCTATACCGCCGCGCTCGCCGTGCCGGTTGCGCTGCTTGTCGGGCTCGCGTTCGGGGTTGCACGGCGTCGAGACATCCTGTGGCCACAGGTCTCGCTCATCGTGGTGGCCGGCGTGACCGCGGTGCTGATCTCGCTCTGGTATCCCGGCTACTCCACGGTGGTCTCGGTGATCCAGGCTGCGGTCGGCGCGCTCGCAATCGTGCTGCTGTTCGCCGTCCATGCCCGCGATCCACCCCGTCCATCGCGGATCGTGAAGCTCCACGCACCCGTGTCGATACGAGGCGTCGGGCCAGCCGACAGCACCGGGAAGTCGGTCGTCAGGTACTGCCCCGGCGGCAACCGGTCGTTCGTTTCGCGCCGACGAGCACCGAAACCGCGAGACACGGGCGACATGGGCGTCCTCCGATCCACCACCGATGCTGGCACCCTACGGATCCTCCGCGATCTGCGGGACAGCGCGACCCGTGTGGGCGGACGGATGTCGAGACTAGGCTCGGGGGGAAGCAGGCGGGCGCCCGTGGACCCACGAGGAGTGAGCATGGCTGAGAGAACCGACCCACGCGTAGCCGTGTATCTGGACTTCGACAACATCGTGATGTCCTGGTACGACACCGTGCATGGCCGCAACGCCTACGGCAGGGACCGCCAGCGCATCGCATCCGATCCGACCGAACCGGAGATCGCGGAGCGGTTGGCCGCAGCCACCGTGGATCTCGGCGCGATCATCGACTACGCGGCATCCTTCGGCACACTCGTGCTTACGCGGGCATACGCGGACTGGTCGTCGCCTGTCAACGCCGAGTACCGTTCGCAGCTCGTTGCTCGCGCGGTCGATCTCGTGCAGCTGTTCCCGGCCGCTGCGTACGCGAAGAACGGTGCCGACATTCGGCTCGCCGTGGATACCGTCGAGGACATGTTTCGGCTGCCCGACCTTTCGCACGTGGTGATCGTCGCCGGTGATTCGGATTACGTACCGCTCGCGCAGCGCTGCAAGCGCCTCGGTCGCTTCGTCGTGGGAGTCGGCGTTGCAGGCTCCAGCGCCCGCTCCCTCGCCGCGGCCTGTGACCGCTTCGACACCTATGACGCTCTCCCCGGCATCGAGCGCCAGCCGGCGAAGGATGCCGAAGACAAGGCGTCCGGCAAGACGCGCCGCAGCCGCAAGAAGTCCGCAGATCCGGGCGCCGAGCTTCTCGAGCGGGCGTTGCGGCTGGAGGGCGACCGCGAGGGCACGGACTGGCAGCACGCGAACGTGGTCAAGAGCCTGATAACGCGCCTGGATCCCGGCTTCAGCGAGCGCGCCCTGGGCTTCCGCAGCTTCACGGAGTTCATCAAGGCGCATCCGCAGGTCGCCGAGATCGACGAAACCGAGAACATCGTGCAGATCCGTCTGGCTGCGGGCACGCGCTGAGACCTACACGACGGACCAGACGCGGGGATGGACCCAGCCGCGCAGGTCGGATAGCATCGCCCCGGATCGGGGAGGTCACATGATTGACGCTGCGCTGCTCACGCTGCCGAAGATGTCACTGTCGTAAAGGAGATCGACGGGCTGAGCTACATCTCCCCCGACGATCCCGCGATGCCGTCATACCGGGTCATTGCGAACAATCGCCAGCCCGTTGCGCTCCGCGACATGATGATCCTCCCGGTGCGCACGGGCTACATCGGTGCCGACCGCATCCGCAAGCCCGATCCGGCGCTCATCCCACCCTCGGCCGAGGAAACGGTCCCCGACGTGGAGGAGACGACGGTCTACCTCCCCGTGCGCAACGGATATGTCAGTGCTCAGGTCTACCGGCCGCACGCCGTTGACCAGGATGCCGCGCTGCCCGTCATCCTGTATGCCCATGGCGGCGGGTTCACGGTGGGCTCAGACTTCGACACCGCCTACATCACTCGGCGTCTGGCGCGCGATAACTCCGTCGTCGTCGTGTCGACGAACTATCGGATGGCTCCGGAGTATCCCTTCCCCACGCCCCTGAACGATGTCGCCGACGTCTATGCGTGGCTCGTGCGGGAGGCGGGCCGAGTCGGCGGCGATCCGTCGCGCGTCGCCGTCGCCGGCGACTCGGCCGGTTCGAACTTCGCCGCTGCGTTGCCGCTCTACACCCGCTCGCACGATCTCCCTGCCCCCGCTGCGGTCATCATGCTCGGTGCGTTCGCGGACTTCACCCAGGAGAGGTGGCCCTCGTTCCAAGAGCAGGCGCCGCGCGGAATCGTCTACGACAGCCCGTTCTTCGCGCTCATCCGCAGCGCCTATCTGCCGACGACGCCGTGGACCGAGCCCCTCGCAAGCCCGATCTACGGTGATCTGGCCGGATACCCGCCGCTTTTTCTCGCGACCGGCACGCACGACCCCATCATCGATTCGGCGCGGGAGTTCGCATCCCTGGTTGAGAAGGCAGGCTCTCCCACCGACGGCTACTGGCCCGCGGGGATGCCGCACGGCTTCTACTTTTTCCCGGGTGTCCATCCCGAGGGTGACGTCGCCTTCGAACGGTGCCGTGAGTTCCTCGCGAAGCACCTGTCCCACTAGGGAACGCGCGGGCGCGTTTGCGTACAGCGGCGGCAGTGGCATACTGAGGTCGCACTCCAGCGGCATCCGCTGCTCGTGAGAGGGAGTGAACGGCAAGGAAGAGACATGACAGGTTCGGGCTTCAGCATCCCCTGCTGACCGGACCATCCTCCCTTTCTGCGGACCCGTGTCAGCGTCACCCCTGACTTCGTCAGGAACCGACACGTTCTGGAGTTCCGCATGCCTGCCCCCATTCCTTCCGTCGTTCTGCACGACCTCACATTCAGCTGGCCCGACGGCCACCGCGTTCTCGACGCCGTGTCGGGTTCGTTCCCACCCGGCTCGACGGGACTGGTCGGCCTCAACGGTGTCGGCAAGTCGACGCTGCTGCGCCTGATCGCCGGGAAACTCCGGCCGACGTCGGGATCCGTCCAGGCGGCAGGCGTCGTCGACTATCTGCCCCAACGGACGGATGCCGACCCTAGCCATACCCTCGTCGATCTTCTCGGCATCCGTTCGATCGTGGACGCGATAGCCGCGATCGAACGGGGAGCGATCAACCCCGCCCTGTTCGACACGATCGGCGCAGACTGGGACATCGAAGAGCGAGCGATCGCCACCCTGAGCGCTGCGGGCGTCGACATCGACGACCTGAACCGACCCGTCACGACGATCTCGGGCGGGGAAGCGACAGTCGCCGCGCTCGCCGGCATCCGGATGCGTGGAGCCGACATTGCGCTGCTTGACGAGCCGACGAACAATCTCGACGCCCACGGACGGACGCGAGTCCACGACCTCATCGGCGCATGGGGCGGTCCGGTGATCGTCGTCAGTCACGATCTCGAGTTGCTCGAGCTGATGCAGCACACCGCTGAGTTGCGGGCCGGTTCGCTGACGCTGTACGGCGGTCCGTACTCCGCGTTCCGAGAGCAGGTCTCGCGGGACCAGGAGGCGGCCGAGCGCGCGGTACGCTCCGCGGAGCACGCGGTGCGCGTCGAGAAGCGGCAGCGCATCGCCGCAGCCGAGCGTATCGCGCACAGCCAGCGGCAGGGGAAGAAGGATGCCGCCAACCGCAAGTACATCGGCGCCGTCGTCAATGACCGACGCAACTCTGCCGAAAAGACCCAAGGAAAGCAGCGCTCGTTGCTCGATGATCGGATGCAGTCGGCGCAGCGCTCGTTGCAGGAGGCCGAGTCACGCATCCGTGATGACGACCGCCTTGGCATCGACCTTCCCGACCCGGCCGTCCCTCCAGGCAAGCGGATCGCCGAGTTCACGGGGAGCGACGGGCGCACGATCATCATCCAGGGACCGGAGCGCATCGCGATTACGGGACAGAACGGGGTCGGCAAGACGACCCTGCTGGAGGGGCTTATTTCCGGCGTGGCGGCGGCGCCTGGGACGGCCGCGGCGGTCGCGCACGTTCACCGCATCGGCAAGCTCTCACAACGGCTCGACAACCTCGACGACGCTGCATCCGTTATGGAGAACGTGACACGGGTCGCCCCCCACGTTCCGCGAGTTGAGCTTCGCAACCGGCTCGCGCGGCTCCTCGTACGCGGCACCATGGTGGATCGGCCCGTCGGAGCCCTCTCGGGCGGCGAGCGCTTTCGCGTCGCGCTCGCGCAGGTGCTCCTCACCGACCCGCCACCTCAGCTGATCGTGCTCGATGAACCGACCAACAACCTCGACCTTCAGACCACGGAGCAACTCATCGATGCGCTCGGCGCCTACCGCGGGGCGATCATCGTGGTCAGTCATGACCGCGGATTCCTGGATCGGCTGAGGCTGGACGCTGAGTTCGAGCTGGATGCCGCAGGACTGCTGACCGCGATGCGGTAGGCGCCGAGCAGGTGACCTATGAGCGGCGTGCGATCGGCATCCAGAGCTCCGTCGTTGCGGTACTGAAGTCGTCGGCGCGTTCGAGGACGGCGACGATCGAGGGACCGGGACGCAGCTGCCAGGGGTTGGCGGGGAACCAGTCCGACGCGGAGGCCGCGTAGGCCTCCTGGAGCGCTGCGGGGTACGGTCCTGACGTGCGGAACACCGCCCACTCCCCTGCCTCGACCTCGATCACATCAAGATCGTCGGGCACGGGGGCCTCAGCATCCAGTGCGACGCCGTGCAGGTAGGTGAGCTCGGTTCCCTCCCGGTAGTCCGGATCGACGCCGTCACTCACCTGCAGCAAGCCGCTCGGTTCGGTGCTGCTGAGCCCCTTGAGTCGGGCGTGTTCGCTCTCAGGCAGTGCGGCGATGTACGTCTGGATGTGCGGATTGATTCCTTCGTTGATGAGCGGCACGCGAGCGGCGTGTCCGACCAGACGGAACGCGGGGCGTTCGGCGATGCGCGTGTCCATGGTGGTGTTCCCTTCGACGGTCAGGCGGAGCCTGAGTTTCGGTTGCGTACGAAGGGGACCGCCACTCACGCGCACCTCGGCGGGCGTCGAGCCGTGGACCGCGCGAAACGCCCGGCCAAAGGCTTCGGTCGACCCGTACCCGAACCGCACCGCGATGTCGAGCAGCGGGTCACCGGCGACGACCGCCGCAGCTGCCACCGTCATCCGTCGCCGCCGCACGTACTCCGACAGTGGCATCCCGACCAAAGACGAGAACATCCGCCGCAGGTGGTACTCCGTCACGCCCGACTCCCGCGCCAGCGACGCGACATCGAGGTCTTCGGATAGATCGTCGTCGATGACATCGATCAGTCGATTGAGTTCCGCGATCATGGGGCCTCCTTCGACATCCAGCCTGCGAGAGTCGACCCCGCGCGCGCCCGATCGTTCCGGTCCGGTTCGATCGGCCTAGGTGTTGCTGGCCATAACGTTGTGGTCACGTAGGAAGGTCGCGGCAGGACGCTCCGCCTCTGCGCGCATCATCTCGGATTGGCTACAGGTACCTGCAGACCTCGTCGGCGTTGCAGGTCTCGGGTTCGGGTTCTGCGGCTGCGTCGCGGAGGGCGGCAACGTTGTCGCGGAGGGAGACGAGATCCGAGATCTGGCGCTCAATGTCCTTCAGACGAACGTCTAGGAGGTCCCGGACGTGGCCGCAGGGAATCTCGCCTCCATCGCGGATGTCGAGGATCTGTTTGATCTGCGCGAGGGTAAGTCCGGCAGCCTGGCCGCGGTGGATGAAGTCGATCCGAGTCGCTGCTTCCGGATCGTAGTCGCGGTATCCCGACGCGGTGCGCTCGGCCGCGGGAAGCAGGCCCTGCTCCTCGTAGAACCGCAGGGTCTTGGCGGTGGTGCCGGCCGCCTCGGCGAGTTCGCCGATCCTCATCTGGGTCTCCGATGTGTCACAGGTCGCACTTGACCTTCCCCCGCACTGGAAGGTCCATTGTGGCTGCATCAAGAGCAATTCTCAAGACTCAGGGGAGGAATCGGGATGCAGTCCAGGTACGACCTTGCGATCATCGGATCGGGTGGCGCCGCGTTCGCCGCCGCGATCCGCGCGACCACGCTCGGCAAGTCGGTGGTGATGATCGAGCGCGGCACTTTCGGCGGCACGTGCGTGAACACCGGCTGCGTGCCGTCGAAGGCGCTCATCGCCGCCGCTGAGGCCCGCCAGACCGCTGCCGAGGCGGGCAACCGTTTCCCGGGGATCGCCACCACAGCGGACGACGTGGACATGCCCGCGCTGATCAGCAGCAAGCAGGACCTCGTCGAGGAACTTCGGGGTGAGAAGTACGTCGACGTCGCCGACGCCTACGGCTGGCAGATCCGCCACGGCGACGCTGCGTTCGCCGGCACGCCAGAAGCGCCCGTTCTTGAGGTCACCGCGACTGACGGTGCGGTCGAGACGATCGACGCTGATCACTACCTGGTCGCCACCGGCGCCAGCGCATGGGCCCCACCGATCGACGGTCTTGAGGAGGCCGGCTACCTGACCTCGACCACGGCGATGGAGTTGACCGAGGTTCCCGACTCGCTGCTGGTGCTCGGCGGCGGCTACGTCGCCTTGGAGCAGGCCCAACTGTTCGCCCGGCTCGGGTCGAACGTCACCCTGCTGGTTCGTTCCCGGCTGGCGTCGAAGGAGGAGCCGGAGGTATCCAAGGCGCTGCAGGAGGTCTTCGCCGACGAGGGCATCCGCGTGGTCCGCCGTGCGGTCCCGACCCACGTTGCCCGTGACGACGTCAGGGGCCAGGTTGTTGTCACCGCTGACATCTCCGGCGGCGAGCAGGAATTCCACGCCGAACAGGTCCTCGTCGCCCTCGGCCGCCGACCGGTCACCGATGGGCTGAACCTCGATGCGGTGGAGGTGAAGACCGGCGACACGGGCGAGATCGTGGTCACCGACCAACTGCAGTCCTCCAACCCCCGGATCTGGGCAGCCGGCGACGTGACCGGGCACCCCGAGTTCGTCTACGTCGCCGCCCACCACGGCAACATGGTCGCCGAGAACACGTTCGCTGGCGCTGAGCGGTCGGTGGACCACAGCCGGCTGCCGCGGGTGACCTTCACCAGTCCGGCGATCGGCGCGGTCGGGATGACCGAGGCCCAGGTGCTCGCTGCCGGGATCCGCTGCGACTGCCGCGTCCTGCCGCTGGACTACGTGCCCCGGGCGCTGGTCAACCGCGACACCCGCGGCTTCATCAAGATCGTCGCCAACGCTGAGACCGGCGAGATCCTCGGCCTCACCGCCGTCGCCAAAGACGCCGGCGAGCTCGCCGCCGCCGGTGTCCACATCCTCGGCAAGACCGTCACCGAGGTCGCCGACGCATGGGCGCCCTACCTGACCATGACCGAAGGCATCCGGATCGCCGCCAAGGCCTTCACCACCGACATCTCCAAGCTGTCCTGCTGCGCGTGACCCGCAGCCGACAGCCTCCACCCGACTCATGAAGAAGGTACCGCCATGTCGGAGCTCACGACGCAACTGCCCGAACGACTCAACAACACCGAAGAGACCGGCCTTGACGCCGTCCTATCGATCCCGCTGCTGCGGCTGATCGTCGAGGGCGGCCCGGTCACCGTCGAGCAGTTCGCCGCGGCCGCCGGCCGTCCGGTCGACGACGTACGCACGGGTCTGGCCGTGGTGCCGGACACCGAGTACGACGACCAGGGCCGCATCATCGGCCAGGGCCTCACCCTGCGCCCCACCCCTCACCGGTTCACCGTGGCCGGTGAGGAGCTCTACACCTGGTGCGCCCTGGACACCCTGATCTTTCCGACCCTGCTCGAGCGCGCGGCGAGCGTGGAGTCGGTCTCCCCGACCAGCGGCGAGCCGATCCGGGTCACCATCGACCCCGTCGCCGGCGTCACCAGCGTCGAACCCGCCACCGCGGTGGTGTCGCTGGTCAACCCCGACCAGATCACCTCGATCCGGTCCTCCTTCTGCAACCAGGTCCACTACTTCACCTCCGATGAGGACGCCGCGGGCTGGCTGGCCGAGCACCCCCGCGCCGAGGTCGTGCCCGTGGCCGTTGCCTATCGAATCGGTACCGACCTCACGACCGGCTTCCTCAACCAGTTCCAGGCCAACGCGGCAGTGGCCGACGACGGCCACTGCCGCTGCTGACCAAGAACACCGAAGGGAACTCCACTCCGATGAAGTCCACCACGACGACCAACCGGGAGGCAGCGGCCTGCTCCTCGGAGCCGGGGCCGCGCTGCTCATGGTCGCCTGCTGCGCCCTACTTCCCTTGCTCCTCGCCGGTGGTCTGCTGGCCAGTGTCGGCGGGTTCCTCGGCAACCCCTGGGTGATCGGCACCGGCATCGCCGTCCTGGTGCTCGCGGTCCTCGCGACCACGCGGCGCCGCAGCGGCGGCAACAACGCCAGGCATGGCTGTTGCCCGCCTGTGAACTCCCCCCACCCCAGCGACACGAAGGACGACCAGAACCGATGACGCTTACCCGCACCCGCCGCGCGACCCTCTCGGTCGCCGGCCTCCTGCTTGCAGGCTCCCTGGCTCTGACCGCCTGCGGAAACACCGACGCCACACCAGCCGCAGATGCGGGCACGCCAGCGGCGGTTACTAGCATCGACGGCCAGATGGTCAGCCTGCCCGCCAGCGGGAAGCCGACCGCGGTGTTCTTCTTCTCCGTCGGCTGCGGCGAATGCGTTGAAGGCGTCCGCTCCCTCGGCGAGGCCGCCACCGCTGCCGAGAAGTCGGGTGCTGGGGCGAGCTTCCTCGCCGTCGACATGGACCCCGGCGAGTCCAAGGAGACCATCGAGGGATTCATGGAGTACGTCGACGCCGAACACGTCCCGGCCGCCATAGACGAGGGTGCCGCCTTGTCCCAGCGATTCGACGTTGCCGCCCTGTCCACCCTCATCGTCATCGACGGCGACGGCAAAGTGACCTTCCGTGCCACCGAGCCCGACGCGAAGACGATCACCGCCGAACTCGTCAAGGCCGGAGCCTGATCCATGGGCGGATTGCTCAGCCTCGCCTTCGCCGCCGGCATGGTGGCGCCGGTCAACCCATGCGGGTTCGCGCTGCTGCCGGCCTGGATCAGCCAGACCCTCGGCGACGCTGACGCCTCGCCCGTCCCGGTGCGGCTGCTGAGGGCCCTGCGGTCCGGAATCGCACTGGCGATCGGGTTCGCCGGCACCCTCGCAGCTGCGGGCCTGCTGGTGAGCGCCGGGGCTCGGGGCCTGATCCAGGCAGCGCCCAAACTCGGTCTCGCCGTAGGCGTCCTACTGGTGCTCCTCGGCCTGTGGATGCTGGCCGGCCGTTCGATCTCCGTGCGGTTGCCCCGGATCACCGGCCGAGCAACCGAAGGCCTCCCGCCAACCGCCCGGATGCTGGTCTTCGGGATCGGCTACGCCCTCGCCTCCCTGTCGTGCACCTTCGGAGTGATCCTTGCTGTCATCGCCCAGGCACAGGCCACCGCCAGCTACGCGGGGCTGCTGCTAGTCTTCGGTGTCTACGCCGCCGGCTCAGCCAGCATCCTGCTGCTGCTCGCACTCGCGACCACCGCCGCGGGTACCGGCCTAACCCGCCACGTCGCACGCCTCGGGAGTTATGGCCCCCGGATCACCGGCGCCGTCTTGCTGCTCACCGGCGTCTACCTCGCGTGGTACTGGTGGCCCGCCGCCACCGCCGACAACAACCTCGTCGCGACCGGCCGTGCCGGCGGTGTCGCCAGGCTCTCAACGACCCTGTCCGGCTGGGTTCAGGCTCACACGGCGCCGATCGCGGCGCTCGCGGTCATCTCCCTCCTCGTAGTACTCGCCCTTGGCGCCGCCCATAGGCGGCGTCGAGCCAGTTCCGAATCGCCGGAGGCCTGCTGCGACACCACGAACGTCGGCCTCGGCGTGTCAGGCGGCGACCACGAGGGTCAGTAGCCGACGGCTGAATGGGGGGCTTGGTCCGGGACTCAGCGACTCGACTGGAACATTCTTCGAAGGACGTGCATGACTCACCGCAACTCGCCACTGTCAGTCGAGGGACGTCGGCGGCTGGTCGAGCGTTGCAAGACCCGGCCGATCGCTCACGTGGCAGCTGAGATGGGAATCTCCCGCGCTACCGCGTCAAAGTGGGTCCATCGCCATCGTGAGTTCGGTGAGGTCGGTCTGCTCGACCGCTCATCGACGCCTAAGCAATCCCCGACAGCCGCCC
>NZ_DBHD01000203.1:0-19694 GCF_002296025.1 Microbacterium sp. UBA837 | reverse complement strand
CCCGCGCGATAACGTTCATTCATGCGGAAGGTGGGGACCAGCTCTGTGCGCCGAGGCGAGAGCCGCTCTGGACGACGCAACACGCTGTGGGGTGCACTCGCGGCGGAGCTGACCCTGAAGCACGACGGGACGCAGGCCCGCGTGGCAGTGCTGCAGCAACTGATGCTCACCGTCGTTGCGTTGGCGGTCACGGCCTTCGCGGTGATCGCCCGCATCCCCGGAGACCTCACGATGTTCTTCACCGGCGTCGGGATGGTGTTCGTCCTCGCGGTCGTGACGATGCTCGTTCCCTGGAACCGGCTCTCCCCGTGGGCAGTCGGCGTCATCCCGGTGCTGGACATCGTCGCGATCATGCTGATGCGGGTCGCCTTCCCCGAGTCGGGACTCGCGCTGCTGTGGCTGTTCCCCGTCATGTGGCTCTCGGCGTCCCTGGGCTTGGCCGGCTACGTCGCAGCGAACCTCTTCGTCTGGGTCGCGTACTGGTGGGTGATCGTCTCGGGGAACGAGTCGGCGTTCAGCTTCGCGCTGCTGCTCATGCCGATCGTGGTTCTGGCAGTCTCCACCGGCGCGTACCTCAGCGTGCGCCGATTCGCCGCCCAACGCTCGCTCCTGGACAAGCAGGCGCTCGTGCTGGGCCAGAGTCTGGAGCGCACGCAGCACCAAGAGCAACTGCTGACCCAGGTGCTGGACTCGGTCGATTTCGGTGTGATTCTCATATCCGCTGATGACCGGGTCACGATCGTCAACGAGGCCAATGAGCGCATGCAGCATGCGCTCATTGACCTCGACGGTCGTGACCGCCTGCCCGCATTCGACGCTGACGGACAGACGCCCCTGGACGCGGAAAGAAGCCCTGTTGCCCGTGCCCGGCGTGGCGATGTGTTCGACAACCAGATCGTGTGGTTCGGGGCGCCCGACACCACGCGTCGGGCACTGAGCGTGACGGCGCGGCGCCTGCGCGATACCCAGGGCGGCGACGCTGGGGCGGTCGTGATTTCTCGCGACGTCACCTCCGAACGCACCGCCCTGCGCGCCCGCGACAACGTCGTGGCCTCGGTCTCGCACGAACTCCGCTCCCCGCTGACCGCCATCATCGGCTACCTCGATCTCGCCCTCGAGACAGACGGCATCCCCGAGAAGGTCCGCGGTGACCTGGATGTGGCCACGCAGAACGCGGAACGGATGATCCAGATCATCTCCGACATCCTCTCGGCGACGTCGTCGTCGAAGTCGACGGTGGATGTGACGGTCTCCCCCCAGAACGTCGACCTGCAGCATCTGGTGCTCGCGGCGGCAGCCGCGTGGGAGCCGAGCGCGCTGGAGCGGCGGATCACGATCTTCACCGACGACGTGCAGCCCACCGACGCGTACGTCGACCCAGCCCGCATGCGGCAGGTCGTCGACAACCTCATCAGCAACGCCATCAAGTACGGGCGTGAAGGCGGCTCCGTGCAGCTGGCGGTCTACGGCGATGACGTGGCGTCCTATCTCCTTGTCCGCGATGACGGCATCGGACTGACGCCGGATGACCAGAATCGACTGTTCCGGCGCTTCTTCCGCGCCCAGTCGGACGTCGGCGGCACCGGGCTCGGACTCGCGATCTGCCGCGACATCGTGCGCGCGCACGGCGGCGAGATCATCGTGGGCAGCGAGCAGGGCGTCGGGTCGGCGTTCCTGGTCCGTCTCCCCGCGAAGGTCGATGTCATGCTGCCACCGATCGACCCCGAAGAAGCACTCGACATGTCGGGTGCGGTCACGACCGCGGGACGCTCCGACATGGAGGCCACGGGATGACCCTCGACCTCTTCTCGGTGAGCGTCATGACGGCGGCAGTGGTGCTGATCGTCGGAGTCATCTACGTGTCGGAGACGCTCATCCGCCGCGACGAGGTGTCGGGGCGGCACTGGTCGATCGCGTTTCTTGCCGGCATCCTGACCACCGTCGCCTACGCGGTCTGGGCAGCCGGGGGCGGGTGGATCGCGGTCGCCGCGGGTAACGCCGCGTTCGTCGCCGCCACCGGGTTCATCTGGATCGGCTGCCGCAGCTACAACGGGCACCGCATCGGCTGGGCGTACGTGACCGTCGGTATCGGCATGACGATCGCCTTCGTCGCGGTCGCCGCGGCCGGTCCGGACGGCGGGGACTGGGCCGGCGTCGTCTGGATGTACGCCACACTCTCGGTGCTCGCATCGCTCGGAGTGTGGGAGACCGGTCGTGGCCGCCTGGCCCAGACGCGCACGACCATCGCTCTCGGGGTCGTGCTGGCTGTCGAGGCCGTCTACACGGCGGTGAGGGCCATCGCCTTCCTCATGCTCGGCCCCGACGACCCGGTCTTCCAGGCGTGGTTCTCGACCATCCCGTCGAGCTTCGTGACGATCGCGCTCGTGATCACCGCCGCGATCGTCACCTCCATCCTGCGAGCCGGACGCGCCGGCACCCGCGGGTACACGAACCTCGTCGGAGCCGAGGGAGCGGACCGCATCCTCACGGAGCCGCAGTTCCGAGCGACGATCACCGACGTGCTCGAACGCGCCTCCGAGAAGGGCATCGGCGTCGGTGTCATCGCGATGCGCATCGACGACCTTCCCTTCATCGCGAAAGCCTTCGGCAACGAGGTCGGACGCAATGTCGCCGTCGCCGCACGCGACGCGGTACGACGAACCGTCGAACCCCTCGCGGTCATCGGCGATGACGGGGCCACGCTGCTGTGGGTGTGCGACACGGCCTGGGACGCGAATGAAGCGCGCCGTCAGGCATCCCGACTCGCCTCCGCCGTGTTCGAAGCCCTCCGGACCGTTCCGGACTCCGTCGTGCCCGTCGTCGGAATCGGCGTCGCGGTCACTCACGACTTCGGCTACGACGCCTGCACCCTCATCGACGCGGCCGATGCGGCATCCACCCGTTCAGCCAAGTCGGGAGACATTTCGGTGCTGATCGCCGAACCCTCGCAGGCGAACCCGACCGGCGCGATCGCCCTTGTCTCTCCCGGATCCGCCACCCCTGTGGTTTCCGGATCCACCACTCCCGACACGCCGACAGCGGCGCCGGCGGGGAGCTGATCGTGCCGCTGATCGCCCTGACCGGAGGGATCGCCGCAGGCAAGTCGACGGTCGCGGCCCGTCTGGCCGAGCTCGGCGCCGTGATCGTCGACGCCGATCAGATCGTGCGGGACGTGCAGAGCCCCGGGTCGCCGGTGCTCCACAGCATCGCCGACGAGTTCGGTGACGGCATCCTCTCTGATGACGGGTCGCTGAACCGTCCGGCGCTGGGCGCCCTCGTGTTCGGCGACCCCGATCGACTTGCCGCACTCAATGCGATAGTCCACCCGGCGGTGCGGGACGAGTCTGCCCGCCGCTTCGGGGAGGCCTTCGCGGCGGACCCCGACGCCGTCGTCGTGTACGACGTGCCGCTGCTGGTGGAGGCGCGGGTCGACGATCCGTGGGAGCTCGTCGTCGTCGCCCATGCTCCCGCCGAGGTGCGCGAACAACGCCTCGTCGACCTGCGCGGCATGAGCCGGCAGGATGCTGCATCCCGGATCGCCTCACAGGTGCCCGACGAGGCGCGGCTCGCGATCGCCGACGTCGTGATCGACACCGCGGGGACCCTCGCGCAGACCCGCGATCAGGTCGACGTGCTCTGGGAGGCGTTGCCGTTGCGGATCGCCGCCCGTCGGTCGCGCTGACGTCGCCAGCGCGGGATCCACACGATCGCCGTCACGATCACGCCGATCAGCAAGAGGAACCCGACGATCGGCAGCACGATCGCGAAGATCGAGAGTGCGAGGCTCGACACGTCCTCGGCGGTGCTCACGATCGGGGCCGCGACACCCGCCGTCGCCGCGTTCGCGACGGGCCGGACGGATGCCTTCACCACGTGGATGGCGAGCGCTATGGCGACACCGATGCCGATCGCCACCCAGTTCTGATTCGCGAAGAACGCGCTCGGATCATCCACCCGCACGGTCTCGGCGCTCGCTCCGGCACCGAAAGCGATCCCGCCGGAGGCAGGCCGGATGACCGTCTGCACCGCGTCGTTGATGGAATCGACCACCGGGACCTTGTCGGCGACGATCTCCAGAACGAGCAGGGCGCCGATGATCCAGAGGGCGAGATCGCTGGATAGCCACGCCCATGAGGCCGGGAGCTCGATCGCGTCGAAGAAGCGGTTGGCGAGCCCGAGCACCAGGAGCGGCATCCACGCGTTCAGGCCTGCCGCTGCGGCAAGACCGGATCCCACGAAGAACTCGAGCACCCCTCCAGGGTAGGCATCCTTCGCGCCCACCGAAACGTCCCGCGGGGCTTGGTGTCGGAACCCCCGCCTACCCTGGAGAGGTGCAGACCACGCGATCCGTCAGGCCCTTCGAAGTCGTCAGCGAGTACGCGCCCTCGGGTGACCAGCCGCAGGCGATCGCCGAGCTCGCAGCGCGCATCAATGCGGGTGAGACGGATGTCGTGCTGCTCGGTGCGACGGGAACGGGCAAGTCCGCGACTACCGCCTGGCTCATCGAGCAGGTGCAGCGGCCGACGCTTGTAATGGCGCACAACAAGACACTCGCCGCGCAGCTGGCCAACGAGTTCCGCGAACTCATGCCGAACAACGCGGTCGAGTACTTCGTGTCGTACTACGACTACTACCAACCCGAGGCGTACGTGCCGCAGACCGACACGTTCATCGAGAAGGACTCGTCGATCAACGCCGAGGTCGAGCGCCTTCGTCACTCGACGACCAACTCGCTGCTCTCACGCCGCGACGTCGTCGTGGTCTCGACGGTGTCGTGCATCTATGGCCTCGGTGCGCCCGAGGAGTACCTGCGGGCGATGGTCGCGCTGCAGGTGGGGGAGCGGTATGACCGCGACGCCCTCATCCGCAAGTTCATCGCGATGCAGTACAACCGCAACGACGTCGACTTCTCCCGCGGCAACTTCCGCGTCCGCGGCGACACGATCGAGATCATCCCGGTCTACGAGGAGTACGCCATCCGCATCGAGCTCTTCGGCGACGAGATCGAGGCGCTCTACCTGCTGCATCCGCTCACCGGCGATGTCATCCAGAAGATGGATTCGGTGCCGATCTTCCCGGCCTCGCACTACGTGGCAGGAACCGAGACCGTGCAGCGTGCGATCGGCACGATCGAAGACGAGCTCGCATCGCGTCTGAAAGAACTCGAGTCCCAGCAGAAGCTGCTCGAGGCCCAGCGCTTGCGGATGCGCACCACCTTCGATCTCGAGATGCTGCAACAACTGGGCTTCTGTTCGGGCATCGAGAACTATTCGCGGCACCTCGACGGTCGCCAGCCGGGGGAGCCGCCCCACACGCTGCTCGACTTCTTCCCCGACGACTTCCTGCTCGTGATCGACGAGTCGCACGTCACCGTGCCGCAGATAGGCGCAATGTACGAGGGGGATGCCTCCCGCAAGCGCACCCTCGTCGACCACGGCTTCCGGCTGCCGTCAGCGCTCGACAACCGCCCGTTGCGCTTCGATGAGTTCAAGAACCGCGTCGGGCAGACCGTCTATCTGTCTGCGACTCCCGGGCGGTACGAGATGGGGATCGCTGACGGGGTCGTCGAGCAGATCATCCGTCCTACCGGCCTCGTCGACCCCGAGATCGTCGTCAAGCCGTCCAAGGGACAGATCGACGACCTCCTCGAAGAGATCCGCGTCCGCGTCGAGCGCGACGAGCGAGTCCTCGTGACGACCCTCACCAAGAAGATGGCCGAGGAACTCACCGACTTCCTCGGCGAGCACGGCGTGCGCGTGCGGTATCTGCACTCGGACGTCGACACCCTCCGCCGCGTCGAACTGCTCAGTGAGCTCCGCGCCGGCGTCTACGACGTGCTGGTCGGCATCAACCTGCTTCGCGAGGGACTGGACCTTCCCGAGGTCTCACTCGTGTCGATCCTGGATGCCGACAAAGAGGGGTTCCTGCGATCGGGCACGTCCCTCATCCAGACGATCGGTCGCGCCGCCCGAAACGTGTCCGGCCAGGTGCACATGTACGCCGACACGGTCACCGACTCGATGCGCGCAGCGATCGATGAGACCGACCGCCGGCGCGAGAGGCAGATCGCGTACAACAAAGAGCACGGCATCGACCCGCAGCCGCTTCGCAAGAAGATCGCCGACATCACCGATGCACTGATCCGCGAGGGCGCCGACACGAAGGCGATGCTGAACCGCAAGGATGCCGCCGCATCCAAGAACGGCAAGGGCAAGAGCCCCACCCCGAACCTGCGTCGCGAGGGGATCGCCGCCGAGGGTGCGACGCAGCTCGAAGCGATGATCAGCGACCTCTCCGACCAGATGCTGGCCGCGGCCGGGGAACTGAAGTTCGAGCTCGCGGCCCGCCTGCGTGATGAACTGCAAGACCTGAAGAAGGAACTGCGAGCCATGGAGCGGGCAGGTCACGCCTGACGCCGCCGAGCTGGCCGCGAGCTCACGGATAGAAACGGAGCGGATGTGGAGCAACGACTGAGCCTGATCACCCTCGGGGTTTCGGACCTCGAGCGCGCGATCGCGTTCTATCGCGGGCTCGGGTGGGAGCCGCATCCCGGGTCGGTTCCCGGGGAGGTTGTGTTCTTCCAGCTCGACGGCATGGCCTTCGCCATCTGGAGCCGGGCGAAGCTCGCCGCAGACTCTGCGGTCACCGACGGCGGTGGATGGGGCGGCGTGACCCTCGCTCACAATGTGCGATCACCCGAGGAGGTCGATGCGACTCTCACGGATGCCGCGGCGGCCGGCGCGCGCGTCACACGTGCCGGTGCGCCGACGCCCTGGGGTGGCTACTCGGGAGTGTTCATCGATCCCGACGGCCACCCGTGGGAGGTCGCGCACAACCCCGCCTGGCCACTAGATGCTGCCGGTCGCGTCACGATCGGATCGTGATGAGGTTCGTCGACCCATAGGTCATCCTCTTCGTGCGCCGTTGCGACCGCGTATGGGGGCACGGCACGCCAAGCCGTCCGACGGATGCCCTAACCGGCCAGGTTCGGCATCCGGCCTGCGAACGGCTGAAGTCCGTCGCGCAGCTCCTTGAGCTGTTCGACCCCCAGCCCGGTGACGGCCATGATGCGGCGCGGAACCTCGAGGGCATCCTCGCGCAGCGCGCGGCCTTCAGCTGTCAGCCCGATGTCGAGCACCCGTTCGTCATCCGTCCGCCGCGTGCGGGTCACGCGCCCTTGCGCTTCGAGGCGCTTGACCAGGGGGGAGAGGGTTGCGGGTTCCATCGCGAGTTCCTCGGCGAGTTCGCCCAGCGACCGCGGAGACTGCTCCCAGAGCGCGAGCATCACGAGGTACTGCGGATGCGTCAAGCCCAGCGGTTCGAGAATCGGACGGTAGATCGACACGACGTTTCGTGCCGCCGTCACCAGTGCGAAGCACACCTGATTGTCGAGCTTCAGCAGATCTTCCTCGTCGGACATGTGGCCAGTCTAGCAATCCGTTAGTACACTAAATATCATGACGCGAACGAATGAGGTGCCGAAGCGACCGCTCCGCGAGCGGGTGCGCGAGGCAGGCGGTTGGTACATCTGGTTCAACACCAACCTCATCCGCGTTGCGGGCCCGCCTCAGGTGAGCCCGCTGGAACCGGGGCCGAGCGCCGAGGAGCGTGCCGAGCGTGCCTGCCCGCTGTGTCATCAGCCGATGAATCAGCACACGTTCGACCGCTCGGCCGACAAGCCCCTCATGTACTGCCCCTGAGTTCCAACTCCAGCTCCCATCTAGGTTCGGTGGCGCCGTTTTGCGGATGCTAAGGCGACCGACCCGCAAGAAGGCGCGACCGAAAGTCGGGATTCCACGTTCGGTCGCGTCGTGATGCGTGTCACACGGCATGGAGGCGACACAAAGACGCGACCGAACTGTCTGCTCCAGATCGTCGAACGAGCGCTCCGGAGCCGATGTCGGAGGCCACACCTACACTTGACGGGTGCCCATCGTCCCCGTCTCTTCGCATGCCCACAGCACTGGAACACTGAGTGTTCGCGGCGCCCGCGTCCACAACCTCAAGGACGTCGATCTCGACATCCCTCGCGACTCACTCGTCGTGTTCACCGGGTTGTCGGGGTCCGGAAAATCGAGCCTCGCGTTCGACACGATCTTCGCCGAAGGGCAGCGTCGCTACATCGAATCGCTGAGCTCCTACGCGCGCCAGTTCCTGGGTCAGGTCGACCGGCCCGACGTCGATTTCATCGAGGGGCTGAGCCCCGCGGTCTCGATCGATCAGAAGTCAACGAACCGCAACCCGCGCTCCACTGTCGGCACGATCACCGAGATCCACGACTACATGCGTTTGCTGTGGGCCCGGATCGGGGTGCCCCACTGCCCGGAGTGCGGCGCGCAGATCCAGCGCCAGACGGTGCAGCAGATCGCCGACCAACTCATGGAGCTCCCCGAGCGCACGCGGTATCAGATCGTCGCGCCCGTGGTGAGCCAGAAGAAGGGGGAGTTCGTCGACCTCTTCAAAGAGCTCTCCGCGAAGGGCTACGCCCGAGCTGTCGTCGACGGCGACCTCATCCAGCTCGCCGAGCCACCCACCCTCAAGAAGAGCTACAAGCACGACATCGCGGTCGTCGTCGACCGTCTCGTGGCAGGCCCCGACATCCTGAGCCGTGTCACCGACTCCGTCGAGACGGCGCTCGGGCTCGCGGGCGGCATCATGCAGGTCAATTTCGTCGACGAAGAGGGCGATGACGCGTGGCAGTCCTTCAGCGAGAAGCTCTCGTGCCCGAACGGCCACCCGCTGCAGCTGACCGAGATCGAGCCGCGGACCTTCTCGTTCAACGCCCCGTTCGGCGCCTGCCCCACGTGCTCCGGTCTCGGCACCCGGATGTCGGTGGATGTCGAGCTCATGCTGGGCGACCCCGAACTCTCGATCCGCGAGGGAGTCCTCATCCCGTGGACGACGCAGGGCAAGGGGCTGTTCCAGTACTACGAGCGCCTGCTCGAAGGCCTCTCCGATGACCTGGGCTTTTCGTTGGACACCCCCTGGCGGGAGCTCACGGCGGAGGTTCAGAACGCTGTCCTGCACGGCGAGAACTTCAAGGTCAACGTCAAGTGGAAGAACCGCTACGGCCGCGAGATGCGGTACACGTCGGGATTCGAGGGTGTCGTGCCCTACATCGAACGCCAGTACGTGCAGGCCGAGTCCGACACGCAGCGCCAGCGCTGGTCGGAGTACCTGCGCGAGGTTCCCTGCCCCGCCTGTAACGGCGACCGCCTCAAGCCCGAGGTCCTCGCAGTACTCGTGCACGGGCGCTCTATCGCGGATGCCTCGCGCCTGAGCCTCGCGGAGGCACAGGAGTACTTCGCGACCCTCGAGCTCACCGAGCGCGAGGCCATGATCGCCGCCGCGGTGCTCCGCGAGATCCGCGCGCGCCTCGAATTCCTCATCCAGGTCGGGCTGAACTATCTGAACCTCAGCCGCTCGGCCGGTTCGCTCTCGGGCGGCGAAGCTCAACGCATCCGCCTCGCGACCCAGATCGGGTCGGGGCTGACCGGTGTGCTGTACGTGCTCGACGAACCGTCGATCGGGCTGCACCAGCGCGACAACCGCCGCCTCATCGAGACGCTCCTGAAGCTCAAGGGGCTCGGCAACACCCTCATCGTCGTCGAACACGACGAAGAGACAATTCACGCAGCCGACTGGATCGTCGACATCGGGCCTCGCGCCGGCGTCGACGGCGGGCACGTCGTGCACTCCGGACCCCTGGCTGAACTCCTCGCCGACTCCGACTCGATCACGGGCGACTACCTTGCCGGCCGCCGCAGCATCCCGACGCCGCGCAAGCGCCGCAAGATCGACAAGAAGCGGATGCTCGAAGTCGTCGGTGCGCGTGAGAACAACCTCAAACAGGTCAGCGCGCAGTTCCCGCTGGGCGTCCTCACGGCAGTAACCGGCGTGAGCGGTTCCGGCAAGTCGTCACTGGTCAACGACATCCTCTACCAGGTGCTCGCGGCACGGCTCAACGGAGCACGAACGGTTCCCGGCAAGCACACGCGCGTCACGGGTCTTGACAACCTCGACAAGGTCGTGCACGTCGACCAGGCTCCGATCGGGCGCACACCCCGCTCGAACCCGGCCACCTACACCGGCGTGTTCGATCGCATCCGCACCCTCTTCAGCGAGACCCCCGAAGCCAAGGCGCGCGGTTACCAACCCGGCCGCTTCAGTTTCAACGTGAAGGGCGGACGCTGCGAGGCGTGCGCGGGCGATGGCACGATCAAGATCGAGATGAACTTCCTGCCCGATGTCTACGTGGACTGCGAGGTCTGCCACGGCAAGCGCTACAACCGGGACACGCTCGCGGTCCACTACAAGGGCAAGAACATCGCCGAGGTTCTCGAGATGCCGATCGCCGAGGCAGCCGATTTCTTCGAGCCGATCCAGGCGATCCATCGGTATATGAAGACCCTGGTCGACGTGGGCCTCGGCTACGTGCGGCTCGGCCAGTCGGCAACCACTCTGTCGGGCGGTGAGGCGCAGCGCGTGAAGCTCGCGACGGAACTGCAGCGGCGAAGCAACGGACGCAGCATCTACGTGCTCGACGAGCCCACTACGGGCTTGCACTTCGAAGACGTGCGCCGCCTTCTCGAGGTCTTGAACGGCCTGGTCGACAAGGGCAACACAGTGATCGTGATCGAGCACAACCTCGATGTCATCAAGTCGGCTGACTGGATCATCGATCTCGGCCCCGAAGGCGGCTCCGGCGGCGGCGAGATCATCGCCACCGGAACGCCCGAGCAGGTCGCGGGGGTGCCCGAGAGCTACACCGGACAGTTCCTGGCCGAGCTATTCGACGCCCACGACGCGCCGGCGGCTCGCAAGGCAGGTTGAGCGTGGCGCGCGCCACCCATCCCCAGCTCTCGTACCGGCCGGCGCCGGGGGAGATCCCGACGAACCCCGGCGTGTACCGGTTCCGGGACGACGCCGGGCGCATCCTCTACGTGGGCAAGGCGAAGAACCTTCGCGCGCGCCTGTCGAACTACTTCGCGCCGCTGCACACGCTCCACGAGCGCACGAGACGGATGGTGACCACCGCCACCGGCGTCGAGTGGACGGTGGTCAGCAGCGACGTCGAGGCACTGCAACTGGAATACATGTGGATCCAGGAGTTCTCGCCGCCCTTCAACGTGCGCTACAAGGACGACAAGTCCTATCCGTACATGGCGATCACCCTCGCTGACGAAGCGCCGAGAGTCATGGTGACGCGAAACCACAAGATCCGCGGCGCGAAGTACTTCGGCCCGTACCCCAAGGTGTGGGCGGTGCACGAGGTCATCGATCTCATGATCAAGGTGTTCCCGATCCGCACCTGCAGTGACTCGTCCTACAAGCGCGCCATGGCCACTGGTCGCCCCTGCTTCCCCGGCCAGATCGGCCGCTGTGGCGGGCCGTGCTCTGGCCGCGTGACGATCGAGGAGCACCGGGCGATCGTCGACGACGTCGTGGCGTTCATGTCCGGTGGCGATCAGCGCTTCACCCGGCAGCTGACGGCGCGGATGAAGGAAGCCTCAGCTGCGATGGATTACGAGTCAGCCGCGGTTTATCGTGACAGACTCCAAGCGATCGAAGCGGTGCTCAACAAGAGCGCTCTCGTGCTACCCGATGACACGGATGCCGACCTGTTCGGCATCGCGGAGGACGAACTCGCCGCCGCCGTGCAGCACTTCGTCATCCGCGGCGGGCGCGTCCGCGGTGTGCGGGCTACCACGATCGAGAAAGAACTGGACATCAGCGGGGGAGAGCTCGTCGACCAGATTCTGCAGCGGACCTACGGTCCCTCGGGCAGCGCCGACATCCCTAAGCAGGTGCTTGTTCCAGCGCTCCCTGACGATGCCGCGGAACTGGAGGCGTGGCTTCGCGAGAAGCGCGGCACGAACGTCACGATTCAGATCGCGCAGCGTGGCGCGAAGGCCGACCTCATGAAGAACGCAGCGCTGAACGCGCAACAGGCGCTTCTGCTGCACAAAACCCGGCGCACGAGCGACTACGTGGCACGCTCGCAGGCGCTCACCGATCTGCAGGAAGCGCTGGACCTCGATGAGGCGCCGCTCCGTATCGAGTGCTACGACGTCTCGCACCTGAGCGGTACCAACGTCGTCGCGTCGATGGTCGTGTTCGAAGACGGGTTGCCGCGCAAGGACCAGTACCGCACGTTCGGTGTCGCCGAGACCACCGACGACACCGATTCGCTCTATCAGGTGCTCATGCGCCGACTCGCATATATCGACAATGAGCGCGATGGGGCAGCGCCGATGGCCGTTGACGCCGCGACCGTCGCTGGCGGCGCCAGCGAGACTGACGCCGATGAGATCGCCGTCAGCTCTGACCCGACCGCCGAGGGCACCGTCGTGACGGAGCGCAACCGCCCGCGCTTTGCCTACCGCCCGCAGCTGCTCGTGGTCGATGGCGGCAGGCCGCAGGTCAACGCCGCAGCACGGGCGCTGGCAGACGCCGGGCACTCCGACATCGCGCTGTGCGGCATCGCCAAACGTTTGGAAGAGGTGTGGCTGCCCGGCGAGGACTACCCGGTGATCCTGCCGCGCACCAGCGAGGCGCTCTATCTGTTGCAGCGACTGCGTGACGAAGCCCATCGATTTGCCATCACCAAGCAGCGCGGCAAGCGCAAACGGGACATCCAGACCGTGCTCGCCGAGATTCCGGGTCTCGGTGAGGCCCGCATCCGGGCGCTGCTTCGCCACTTCGGATCGGTGACCGCGCTCAGGAACGCGACTCCCGAGGAGATTCAAGAGCTTCCCGGGGTCGGCCCCAAGCTTGCCGCCACGATCCACGCGCACCTGGCAAGTCGATAGGCTGGCGGGGCGCGGAACCCGCTGGCAGGCGGCACACCGTGCACCCGACGACCGCGGGGCCGCAAGGCCGCGCCACAAGCGCCACCGGAGGGCAAGGGGACGCGATGGATGAGACGACAGCCGCCAGCAGCGACGTGCTCATCCTGACCGGAATGTCCGGCGCCGGACGCTCGACAGCGGCTAACGCCCTCGAAGACCTCGGCTGGTACGTCGTCGACAACCTGCCGCCGCAGATGCTCAAGCCGATGCTCGAGCTGTCGGAGATCGCGGCATCCGCGCTGCCGAAGGTCGCCGCTGTCGTCGATGTGCGCGGCCGAGATCTGTTCACGGCGCTCCCCGCGGAAGTGGGGGAGTTGCGCTCGCGCCGCAACGTGCGCATCGTCTTCCTCGACGCCTCGGACGATGTTCTCGTCCGGCGGTTCGAGGCAGTGCGGCGCCCGCATCCGCTGCAGGGCGAGGGCACCCTCATCGACGGCATCCGCACCGAGCGAGAGCGGCTCTCGGAGATTCGAGAGCGCGCCGACATCGTCGTGGACACGACGTCGTTGAACGTGCATCAACTCGCGACACGGATCTTCGAGCTCTTCTCGGATGAGGGTGCGGCTCGCCACATGCTCACGATCATGAGCTTCGGGTTCAAGTACGGTCTGCCGACGGATGCCGACATGGTCGCCGATATGCGTTTTCTGCCCAACCCCTACTGGGACCCCTCGCTGCGTGCGTTCACGGGGCAGGACCCGCAGGTGCGCGACTACGTGCTCGCCCAGCCCGGGGCCCGCGAGTTCGTGGACGCTTACGCTGCAGCCTTGCAGCCGGTGCTTCAGGGCTATCAGCGCGAGAACAAGCGGCATTCGGTCGTCGCTGTCGGCTGCACCGGCGGCAAGCACCGTTCGGTGGTCGTGGTCGAAGAGCTTGCCCGACGGCTGAGCGATGAGGCTGGGGTCGCCGTTCGCATCAAGCACCGCGACCTCGGTCGGGAGTAGCGCCGGACCGGGAGACCGCCGAGAATTCGAGGTGCCCGCCCGAGTAGGCTAGAGCGTCATCCGCCGGCCGTGCCGGCACCCTCGAAAGGAGCCTCGTGTCGCTGACGGCCGATGTCAAAGCAGAACTCATTGCGGTCCGGGACCCGCTTCCGAACGCCCGGATCGCCGAGTTGACATCACTGCTCCGCTTCGCCGGCGGCCTGCACTCCATCGCCAACCGTGTCGCGGTCGAGGCTGAGGTCGACTCCGAGGCCCTCGCCCGCCGCGTCGCCCGAGAGCTCATGGAAATCTACGGTGTGAGGCCCGAGATCGTCCAGACGCAGGGATCCGGCTCACGAGCGGGGGCGCTGTTCGCGGTGCGGGTCATCGACGGGGGAGAAACGCTGGCACGTCAGACGGGCCTGCTCGACCAGCGGCGCCGGCCGGTGCGGGGGCTGCCGAACAAGCTCACGACCGGGTCCCGGGGAGACCTCGCTGCCGTGTGGCGCGGGGCGTTCCTCGGTGCTGGTGCTCTCACCGATCCTGGCCGATCCGCCTCACTGGACGTGCTGTGCCCGTCGTCTGAAGCCGCCATGGCGCTCGTTGGGGCAGCGCACCGGCTCGGCATCGGGGCGAAGGCGCGCGAGGTCCGTGGGGCGCCCCGCGTCGTCGTGCGCGAGGGGGATGCCATCCGCACGGCTCTGGCCGTCATGGGAGCCCGCCAGGTCGCCGCGCACTGGGATGAGATGCGACAGCGCCGCGAGGTTCGCGCCGGCGTCAACCGGCTCGTGAACTTCGATGACGCCAACCTGCGTCGTTCTGCCCAGGCCGCGGTTGCGGCGTGTGCCCGCGTCGAGCGTGCCCTCGAGATCCTCGGCGATGACATCCCCGATCACCTGCGCGAGGCCGGTGACCTGCGGCTCGCCCACCGTGACGCGAGTCTCGATGAGCTCGGCCACCACGCCGATCCGCCGCTGACGAAGGATGCCGTTGCCGGCCGCATCCGTCGCCTTCTCGCGATGGCCGACAAGAAGGCTGCAGCCGAGGGTATTCCCGGAACGGAATCAGCGGTTCCGGCCAGCGCCCTGGACTGACCATCCCGGCGGGGCCAGCCCCCGTAACGCGTGTTCTCTTCTCGCGCAAGACCCGCCGAGCGGGTGCCGCGCCTCACTAGGATGACAACTGTCACCCCAGCGACGCCGGGGCATTCCTGGCGCCGCGACGACAGGAAGAGAAGAGCGAATGGCCACCTACACCCTGCCCGACCTCCCCTACGACTACGCTGCGCTCGAGCCGCACATCAGCGCCACGATCATGCAGCTGCACCACGACAAGCATCACCAGGCATACGTGACGGGTGCCAACACGGCGCTCGAGCAGCTGGCCGAGGCGCGTGACTCGGGCAACCTCGCCAACGTCAACAAGCTCGAGAAGGACCTCTCGTTCAACCTGGGTGGTCACACCAACCACTCGATCTTCTGGACGAACATGTCGCCGGATGGCGGCGACAAGCCCACCGGCGAGCTCGCATCCGCCATCGACGAGTACTTCGGCTCGTTCGACAAATTCCAGGCGCACTTCACCGCTGCAGCTCTCGGCGTGCAGGGCTCGGGTTGGGCGGCGCTGTTCTGGGACTCGATCGGTGAGCGCCTCGTCATTCAGCAGATCTTCGATCAGCAGGGCCAGCTCGCCGCTGCGAGCGTTCCGCTGCTCATGCTCGACGTGTGGGAGCACGCGTACTACCTCGATTACAAGAACGTCCGCGCTGACTACGTGAAGGCGTTCTGGAACATCGTGAACTGGCAGAACGTCCAGGACCGCTTTGTCACGGCTCGTGAGAAGACGGCAGGTCTGCTGCTAGGGTCATGATCAGGTGAGGATGCCGCGGAGCCCTCGCCCGCTCGGGGGCTCCGGCAGCCTCATTTGTCTGCTGTAACACACCACAAATGACACCCCTCTCCGGGTCGTCGATCCGGAGCTGACCCCCGGCGCTTCGGCGCGATTAGAAACAGGGAGACACCGTGTCTGTCAAGATCGGTATCAACGGCTTCGGCCGTATCGGACGCAACTACCTCCGCGCAGCTTTGGAGCAGGGCGCGGACCTCGACATCGTGGCGGTGAACGACCTCACCGACAACAAGACGCTCGCCCACCTCCTCAAGTACGACTCGGTCGGCGGACGGCTGAGCGAAGAGGTCTCGTACACCGAGGACTCCATCACTGTCGGTGGCAAGAGCATCAAGGTCTTCGAAGAGCGCGACCCCGCGAACCTCCCGTGGGGCGAGCTGGGCGTGGACATCGTCATCGAGTCCACGGGTCGCTTCACGAAGGCAGCTGACGCCAGCAAGCACATCGCGGGCGGCGCGAAGAAGGTTCTCATCTCGGCACCGGGCACCGACGTCGACGGCACGTTCGTCATGGGCGTGAACGACGGCGAGTACGACCCGGCCACGATGCACGTCATCTCGAACGCATCGTGCACGACCAACTGCCTGGCGCCGCTCGCGAAGGTCTTCAACGACAACTTCGGTATCGAGCGCGGCTTCATGATGACCGCCCACGCCTACACCGCAGACCAGAACCTGCAGGACGGCCCCCACGGTGACCTGCACCGCGCTCGCGCTGCCGCGCTGAACATCGTGCCGGCTGCCACCGGTGCGGCCAAGGCGATCGGCCTGGTTCTGCCCGAGCTCAACGGCAAGCTGAGCGGTTCGTCGTACCGCGTTCCGGTTCCCACCGGTTCGATCGTGGACCTGACGATCATCACGCCGGCCGAGGGCCTCACGAAGGAGACCATCAACGCTGCCTACGAGAAGGCTGCGGCCGACGGTGCTTTGGCGGGCTACCTGAAGTACAACACCGACGCGATCGTCTCGACCGACATCGTGCACGACCCGCACTCGTCGATCTTCGACGCCGGACAGACCAATGTCTCGGGCAACCTCGTGAAGGTCTCGGCCTGGTACGACAACGAGTGGGGTTACTCCAACCGCCTCGTCGACCTCACCGAGCTCGTCGCCAGCAAGCTCTGAGCCGCGGCATCCGGTAACAGACATGGCTCTGCGCACCCTCGATTCGCTGGGTTCGCTGGCTGGCAAGCGCGTCATCGTCCGTTGTGACCTCAACGTTCCGTTGAAGGACGGGGTCATAACGGACGATGGCCGCGTGCGGGCCTCCGTTCCCACGCTCAACGCCCTCATCAACCAGGGAGCGCGCCTCGTCGTGTGCTCGCACCTGGGACGCCCCGACGGGGCACCCGACCCGAAGTACAGCCTCGAGCCTGTCGCTCAGCGCCTGTCCGAGCTGCTCGGCAAGCCTGTCGCGTTCGCCCGCGACACCGTGGGTGAGTCTGCTCACGACGCCGTCGCCGCGCTGGAGGACGGCGACGTCGCGGTGATCGAGAACCTGCGGTTCAATGCGGGGGAGACCGCGAAGGATGCCGAGGTCCGCGGCGCGTTCGCTCGGGAGCTCTCAGCTCTCGGTGACGCTCTCGTGTCGGATGGCTTCGGTGTCGTGCACCGCAAGCAGGCGAGCGTGTACGACCTCGCGGGGATCCTGCCGTCGGCGGCGGGATTCCTGATCGAGAAGGAGGTCGACGTCCTCGACCGCCTCACTGAGAAGCCGGAACGGCCCTACACTGTCGTGCTCGGCGGTTCGAAGGTCAGCGACAAGCTCGGTGTGATCGAGCACCTGCTCCCGCGTGTCGACCGCATCCTCGTCGGCGGCGGCATGCTGTTCACGTTCCTCAAGGCCAAGGGCTACGAGGTCGGCAAGAGCCTGCTTGAAGAGGACCAGATCGACACCGTCACCCGGTACATGACCACGGCGCAGGAGAGCGGCGTTGAGATCGTGCTTCCGGTGGATGCTGTGATGGCTGCATCCTTCAGCGCCGACGCGGAGCACGTTGTCGCTCCCGCTGACTCGCTCGAGGAGACCCCGTTCGGCGCGACGGGGCTGGGCCTGGACATCGGCCCCGACACGGCGAAGATCTTCGGCGATGCGATCCGCGCGAGCAAGACCGTGTTCTGGAACGGCCCGATGGGTGTGTTCGAGATGCCCGCCTTCGCCGCAGGGACCAAGGCCGTTGCGCAGGCACTGACCGAGGTGGACGGCCTGAGCGTCGTCGGCGGTGGCGACTCGGCAGCCGCGGTGCGCCAGCTCGGATTCACGGATGACCAGTTCGGCCACATCTCCACCGGTGGCGGGGCAAGCCTCGAATTCCTCGAGGGCAAGAAGCTACCCGGACTGGAGGTCCTCGGATGGGAGCAGTGAGAACACCGCTCATCGCCGGCAACTGGAAGATGAACCTCGACCACCTGCAGGCTGTCGCGTTCGTCCAGAAGCTGCACTGGACCCTCAAGGACGCCAAGCACGAGGATGGTTCGGTCGAGGTCGCGGTCTTCCCGCCCTTCACCGATCTGCGTACCGTGCAGACGCTGCTGGATGCCGACAAGATCCCCTTCGCCCTCGGCGCGCAGGACCTGTCGCCGAAGGACTCCGGCGCGTACACCGGTGATGTCTCGGGGGCGTTTCTGGCAAAGCTGGACGCTCGCTACGTCATCATCGGTCACTCCGAGCGCCGCGAATACCACCACGAAACCGACGAGGTCGTCGCCAGCAAGGTTCAGGCTGCGCTGCGTCACGGTCTCGTGCCGGTCATCTGCGTGGGTGAGACCGCGGAAGACCTCGAGAAGTACGGCGCGAGCGCTGTGCCGGTGGGGCAGCTGAAGACCGCTCTGGCTGATGTGCCGGCTGATGCCGACATCGTTGTGGCGTACGAGCCGGTCTGGGCCATCGGGTCCGGTCAGGCCGCCACTCCCGATCAGGCTCAGGATGTCTGCGCCAAGCTGCGCGGGGTGGTCGCCGACACGCTTGGCGCGGATGCCGCGGAGCGCACACGTGTGCTCTACGGCGGCTCGGTGAAGGCCGCGAACATTGCGAGCTTCATGCGTGAGCCGGATGTCGACGGTGCTCTGGTCGGCGGTGCGAGCCTCATCGTGGATGAGTTCGCTGCCATCATCCGTTACCAGAAGCACGTCGGCGTCTAAGGGCGTTTCGACTCGCAGCTGTCGCTGGGTCGCCGGATGACCCGGTCACCCAGCGACAGCGCGGCGGGCCGAAACGAAACGCGCGCGCCTCTGGGTCTGGTGCAGGGATAGGTGACATCTGAGGTGTCTGGCCGAGGTGGCCGGACTGGAAGGATGACACCATGCCCGCTCCCTATCCCCAGGAGTTCCGCGACGACGTCGTCCGGGTCGCGCAGAGCCGCGAACCCGGCGTGACGATCGCGCAGGTCGCGAAGGACTTCGGAATCCATCCCGGAACGCTCGAGAACTGGATGCGCCAGGAACGCGTCGAAGCCGGCGAGCAACCCGGGACCACGAGCGCCGAGGCGGCCGAACTCCGCGAACTGCGCAAACGGAACCGCCTGCTGGAACAGGAAGTCGAGGTGCTGCGCCGCGCGACGGCGTACCTGTCGCAGGCGCATCTGCCGGGAAAATGATGTACCCGCTCGTTCGAGAGCTCGCTGCCGACGGGATCCCCGTGGTGGTGTCGTGCCGGGTGTTGAAGCTCGCTCGCCAGCCGTACTACCGCTGGCTGAAGACCCCGATCACTCGCACGGAGCTGACCGAGGCGTATCGCGCGAACGCGCTGTTCGACGCGCATCGGGAGGACCCGGAGTTCGGGTATCGGCTCCTCGCCGACGAGGCCGCGTACGAGCATGGCGAGCAGATGGCGGACCGGACCGCGTGGCGGATCACATCAGTCAACGGCTGGTGGTCCGCGTTCGGGAAGAAGAAGGCGCGCGGTAAGGGGACCAAGCCCGGCCCGCCCGTTCATGACGACCTCGTGAGGCGCGAGTTCGTCGCCGACGCCCCGAACCGGCTCTGGGTGACGGACATCGAGCGCCACGAGGCGC
>NZ_DBHD01000182.1:0-8583 GCF_002296025.1 Microbacterium sp. UBA837 | reverse complement strand
CATGAATGAACGTTATCGCGCGGGCGCGGGCACGAAGTCCTCCGCGCGCCGCTCGATCAGAAACCGAAGTCGCCGAAGTCCCCGAATCCACCGTCGGCGAAGCCCGCGTCCCCGCCTCCGGCGGCATCGCTCCACCCGGTATCGGCCCCGGTGTCGGCAGCGGTATCGGCGGGTGCGGCATCCGCGGCCCCCGCGTCGGCGGCGAACATGGGAGCCATGAACGCCGACACGAGCGCGGAGCCGATGACGTACCCCGCGACGGTGCCCAGCAGAGACGAGCCCACCATGGAGCCGAAAGTTGGGCCCTGGCGCTGGCCACCGAGAGTGCGCTCCATAGCGCCCGGGTTCATGTATTCCGCGCGGGTGGCGGCTCGGGCCATGTCGTTCGGGTCGGCTGACCGCGGCCGCTCGGATGCCGGGAGCGTCGCGGTCATGTCGGCCAGAACCTGCTGGCGCTGCGGCTCGGTGAGCTTCGCGAAAGCCTCGGCGTGGACCTGCTCGATCGTCTCGGGAGGTGCGGTGCGCAGCAGGTACCGGTAGCGCTCGATCGCGAGCTCGTCTTCGCTCTTGGGCGGCGTGGTGGACGGATAGCCGGCGGCGCGCGACGAGGCGGGCTGCTGGGCGTATGGCTGCCGGTGCTGGGGCTCGGTGCCGAAGAGTCGGTCAAGGAATCCCATGGTGTCCTCCGTGGTGTCGGGTTCGGGGACTCTTGACGTTATCGAGGGCAGCTTTGCGACCGCTGTGAGGTGGGGGGCGTCCTCACTCCGTGGGCGGAACCCCCGGTTCGCCGATCGAGAGCATGAGGCGGTTCGCCCAGTTGAAGAAGGCGCCCGACAGGATCGTGTCGAGCACTTCCAGGTCGTCGAGTCCGGCTGCCTCGAGGCCCGCGATCTCGTCGGCCCCGAACGTGGCGGGCGTGGCAGTGAGCGCGACCGTGGCGTCGACGATCGCGTCCCAGCGCGGGTCGATCCGCGTCGAGACACCCTCGTCGAGCAGACGCTGCACGTCTTCGCGCCTGCCGGAGTACTGCGTCGTAAACGCCGAGTGCACTGATGCGCAGTAGACGCAGCCGTTGACGCGGGATGCCGCGGTCGCGGCGAGCTCCCGTTCGGCACGTGGCAGCCCGGCATCCGTATTCAAGAAGATGTCGAGGTCAGTCTTGGTGCGCTCCCGCAGGATGTCGGGGTCGCGCACGAGCAGCCGGAAGTACGGGTTCTTGACGCGCGAGCGCTGGACGAGCGCTTCGTAGTGGTGGTCGGTGACCTCGTCGATCGGCAGCGGCTCGACCCACGGCACCCAGTCGAGGGTGTCCTGCGTGAAACGGGTGGGCGCGACGAGATCGGCGGGGGCGGGGATGATGGCGCTCATCGGCCGGCTCCTTCCGTGACGGATGCGGCACGCGTCGCCTGCAGGGCAGTGAGCCCCGCGACGACCCGCAGCTGGAACGCGAGGAAGGCGACCAACTGAGACAGGGTGACGATGCCGGTGGCGCTCCACCCGGCATCCTCGAGGCGACGCAGGTCGTCGGGGGCGGCATCGCGCGGGTGCAGCGTCAGTAGATGTGCGTGTTCGAGGGCGGCGGCGAGTCGGTCGCCGAGCACGTAGCTGGCGGCGACGTCGGTGATCTCGAAGCGCGGGCCCGGGACGCTCTCGGGGGCGTTGTCGGCGGTGAAGTTCCCGTAGGGGCCGACGGGGGCAAGCTCCTGGGCGGATGCTGCGAGCTCGATGACGGTGGCGGCGATGCGCTCGTCGCCCTCCCCCTCGAGCCGCGCGCGGTAGTGGGCCACAGCGGATTCCTGCCGGTGCAAAGACGCGACGAACGTCGCGATCGCGGCGCGCTCCGGGATGCTCGCGTGCGACACATCCGCGGGCGCGAAGAGCGCGTCGTAGCTCCCCTGCGCATGCGTGCGCGATTCGGGACGGCGGGCGCGCAGCTCGTCGAGGGGGGAACCCGGCGCGATGCCCGCGAGGGTGTCGATGACGTCGGTGGTCGACATGCGTGTCCTTTCGTGCGGTCAGGCGGTAGTTTGGCCGAGGTAGGCCTCACGTACCTGCGGGTTGGCGATCAGTTCGGATGCGGCACCCTCGAGGCGCACGGTGCCCCCGGCGAGCACGTAGCCGCGATGGGCGATCGAGAGGGCGAGCTCTGCGGCCTGCTCGACCATGAAGACGGCGACGCCGCGCTCGGTGTTGATGCGCTGGATCGTGTCGAGCACCTGGTCAACGATGATCGGCGCGAGCCCCATGGTGGGTTCGTCCATGCAGATCAGGCGCGGGCGCGACATGAGGGCGCGCGCGAACGCGAGCATCTGCTGCTCGCCGCCCGACATCGTGCCGGCCTCCTGCGTGCGCCGCTCTGCGAGGCGCGGGAACAGGTCGTACTGGTTGTCGAGGTCTTCGCGCAGGGCGCGCGCGCCGCCGCGGCGGGTGTGGGCTCCGACGAGAAGGTTCTCTTCGATCGTCATCTCGGGAAAGACGCGGCGTGCCTCAGGCACGCTCGCGATCCCGGCACGCACGACATCGGCTGTCGTGTCGCCCAGGATGCTGCGTCCGTCGAACCGGATCTCGCCGCTGCGGGGCTTCACGAGGCGCAGGATCGTCTTCATCGTCGTGGACTTGCCCGAGGCGTTGCCGCCGAGCAGCGACACGATCTCGCCCTCGTGGATGCGGTAGCTGACGTCCTGCAGTGCGTGGAACTCGCCGTAGTAGACGTTGACGCTCTGCACGTCCAGGAGGGGCGCCGCCGACGGCGCGTTCTCGGCGCTCATCGCGCGTCTCCTTCCGTGGGCGGGGTCGGTTCGTCCCCGGTCTGCGCGGGTTCGACGGTGGTCGGGGCGGGATCCTCGATCGCGTCCTCGATGTGGTGCGTGCGGGCGACCACCGTGCCGCGGCGCGACCCGAGGTACGCGGCGATTACGGCGGGGTCGTTCTGCACCTGGTGCGGCGTTCCCTCCGCGATGATGCGGCCGCCGTCCATCACGATCACGCGGTCCGAGATCGTCATCACGAGCTCGAGCTTGTGCTCGACGACGACCATCGTCTGCCCCTGCGCCTTGAGCTCGAGCAGCTGGTGCATGACTTCCTTGGTCTCGGAGACGTTCATCCCGGCGGTCGGTTCGTCCAGCAGCAGCAGGCGAGGGTCGGATGCGAGGGCACGCGCGATCTCGGTGCGCCGACGGTTCGCGTACGACAGGGTCGCGGCGGGGTCGTTGCGGCGGGCGGTGAGCCGCGTCGCGAACCGTTCGAGCTGCGCCGTGACGCGGGCATCGAGGTCGGCAGCCTCGCGCCGCTGCGCAGGGGTGCCGACGATCGCGAGCACCGTCTCGACGATCAGCGCGATCCACCGCAGCACGGGGATGCGGCGCAGCCGCGGCAGCGGTGCGGATGCCCGCACGAGCGGAGTCTGACCGACGAGCACGTTCTCTTCGACGGTGGCGTTGCCGAAGACGCGGCCGTTCTGGAAGGTACGGCGCAGGCCGGCACGCGCGATGACGTCGGGGGTGCGTCCCGCGATGTCGGTCTGGCCGAGCACAACGTCGCCGCGATCGGGGCGCAGCTCACCCGCGAGCAGGTTGATCGTGGTCGTCTTGCCGGAACCGTTGGGTCCGATGATGCTGACGACCTCCCCGGGCGCGACGTGGAACGAGATCCCGTCGACGGCGGCGAGGGCGCCGAACGACTTCGCGAGGTCGGTGACCCGCACGAGCGGTGTCGTGGCCGCGCTCATGAGCGGGTCTCCTCTCCCCCGTCGGTACCGGTTCGCTCGGCAGGGCCGGTTCGCTCGGCCGCGCCGGTTCGTGCGCGACCGGCGGGCGTGAGGGTTCCCACGAGCCCCGCGGATGCCGACTGCTCGGCGACCACCGGGGTGCCGGCATCCGCGCGACGAAAGAGCCGCGCGAACGGCAGCGGAAGCGTCCACATGCCCTGGGGGCGGAACCAGATCAGCAGCAACAACACGACGCCGTAGATGAGCAGCCGTGTCTCGCTCGCGACCCGGAACAGTTCGAGGCCGCCGACCAGAACGATCGAGCCGAGCACCGCTCCGAACGGGCGCAGCATGGAGCCCAGCACGGCGATGATGACGATCTGGAACGACAGGTTCGGGTTGAAGATCTTGGGCTCGACGAACCCGAATTGTGCCGCCCAGAACGCGCCGGCGACACCGGCGATGAACCCGCCGATCCCGAACGCGAGGGACTTGTACTGCGGGGTCGCGATTCCCGCGGATCGTGCGGCGACCTCGTCGTCGCGGATCGCGCGCCACGTCAGGCCCAGGTGCGATCGTCCGAGGCGGTGGACGAGCAGGATGAGCACGAGCAGGATGCCGAGGCCGAGCGCATAGAACTGGGTTGTCGAGGAGATCTGGATGCCGAAGATGTCGGGCAGGGGGATCTGCGCGATGCCGCTGCCGCCCCCGGTGATCGGGGTCGCGACCAGCAGCACGGCCGAAATGGCAGCGCCCGTGGCGAGGGTCGCGATGGCGGGATAGTGCCCCGACAACCGCCACGAGGGGGCGTTGAGCACGGCGATGAGCACGGCGGAGACGAGTCCCGCCAGGGGGGCGGCGACGAGGAACGGGAGCCCGGCATCCTTCGTCAGCATCGCCGCCGCATACGCTCCCAGGGCTACCGGTCCCGCCTGGCCGAGCGAGAGCTGCCCGGCAGCGCCGCCGATCACCGTCATCGACAGGGCAATCATCGCGAAGGCGAGGATCTGCACACCGATCTGCACGGCGTAGCCGTCGAAGACGCCCGGGATCGTCGGGATGAGCGCGAGTGCGATCAGCACCGCGACCTGCCAGCGCCGCATGACGACGGGACGAGCCTGGGCGAAGAAGGTCCCGGTGAGCGGTTCGCGGCGCACGGTCTTCTTGCCGAGGATGCCCTCGGGCCGGATCCAGAGGACGAGCAGCAACGCACCGAACGTGATGAGTTGGCGCGCCGAGTCGCCCCACAGGCCCACGCCGAAGGCTTCGGCGACACCGAGCACGAGGCCGCCGATGACGGCGCCCAGGAGCGACCCGAGTCCGCCGATCGCGGCTGCGGCGATACCGGCCAGGCCGATCTGGAAGCCCTGCGTCGGGGCGATCGTCGTGAAGTACGCGGCGACGAGCACACCCGCGAGCCCGCCGAGGGCAGCCGAGACCATGAACGCGATCGACTGCACGCGCGCGACCGGCACTCCCATCTGCGCCGCCGCTTCACGGTCCTGCGAGGTCGCGCGGATCGCACGGCCGAGCTTGGAGTAGCGCAGGACGCCGGCGAGCACGAGCATGAGCGTCACGCTCGTGACCAGGATGACGACGTCGATGAGCCGCAGCGTGATGCCGCCGATCTGCCACGTGATGTCGGGAAGGCCCGAGTCGAAGCGGCGCACCTCGGGCCCGAAGACGATTTGGGTGAGGTTGTCGAGGATGATCATCACCGCGATCGTGGCGAGCACCGCCGCGATCGGCGCCTTGCCCGCGAAGGGGCGGACCGCGACGAGGTTGATGAGCCACCCGAGGGCCGCTGTGACGGCGATCGCCGCGAGGGCGCCGAGCCACAGCGGCATCCCGAGGTTCGACGTGACGACCCACCCGACCATGGCTCCCACGGCGAACAGCGACCCGTGCGCGAAGTTCACGACGTTCGCGACGCCGATCACGAGCGAAAGGCCCAACGCCACCAGGGCGTAGGCGTTTCCGTTGATGAGGCCGGCGATGAGCAGGTCGAACACGAGGCTCCAGGGGTCGGGAGGGGACGGTGCGAGTCGGGAGGCGGATGCTGAAATGCGAGAGCCCGGATGACCGAGGCCCTAGTGCTTAGGGAGTGAAGCCCCGGTCATCCGGTGTGGGCTCAGCCGACCTGGTCGGTGAGCACGAACTGTCCGTCCTCGACGACCAGCCACTGGAAGCGCGGGCGGTCGATACGACGCTCGTCGTTGTAGGTGGCGGTGCCATAGATGATGGACGGGATATCGGTGCCGTCGCGCAGGGCGTTGCGGATTCCCTCACGGTCGAGGGTCTCGGCGTTCTCGGCCGCCCACGCCAGTTGCTTCAGACCGTCGTAGGCGTACGCGGCGAACAGGTTGGGCGCGTGCCCGAACTCCTCGGTGTAGGCGGTCACGAAGCTCTCGACCGCCGGGTCGTCGGACTCGGGGTAGAACGTCGTGTCGACGTACACACCCTCGGCGGCATCCTGGGCCAGATCGAGGAACTCGGCGGAGTAGTTGGACCCCACAGCGAGGAACGGAACGTCCAGGCCCGTCTGCTCGGCCTGCTGCACGAGGAGGGCGGTGGTGCCGTAGTACGTGTAGAAGATCACGACGTCGGGGGCCGCGTCGCGGGCCTGCACGAGCTGCGGGCGGAAGTCGGTCGAGGTCTCTTCGACGGGCGAGCTGTAGACGATCGTGTCGCCGTTCTGCTCAGCCTGATCCTGCAGCACCTCGAACGCCGTGTTGCCCCAGTCGGTGTTGAGGTAGAAGACGGCGATGTTCGAACCGATCTCGTGAGCGGCATCCTCGATGACCCGGGCCTCGACTGCCTGCGTGACGGACGGGCTGAAGATGTAGTCGCCGGTCGCGGTGAACTCGGGATGCGAGTTGGTGATGCCCAGCTGCAGCAGACCCGCGCGCTGGTAAATCGGGCTCGCGACCATCGAGGTGGCCGACGAGAAGTCACCCAGCACCGCGAGGACCGAGTCGTCGCTGACGAAGCGCTGCGCGATCGTGGTGGCCTGGCTCGCCTCCCCCTGGCTGTCTTGGAAGTCGATCTGCACCTCGCGGCCGTTGACGCCGCCGGCGCCGTTGATCTCGTCGAGGGCGATCGCAAAGCCTTCCTGCCAGTTCTCGCCGTACTCGGCCTGGTTGCCGGTCAGGGGACCCGAGACGCCGAAGACGATCGGTTCGGTGCTGTCGGCATCCGTACCTCCGCTGCTGGAGGCGCAGCCTGCCGCGACGAGTGCTGTCGCGGTGAGGGCGGCGGCTGCCGCAAGGGTGCGCGTGCGCAGATTCATGCTGACTCCTGGTGAGAAGGGATGCTGTGGCGCCGTGGAATACGGACACTGCCGCTTTCGTCGTGAAGCGGCCTGGCTATCTTGCGCTCCGGCCGCCGAGATCACGCAGTCGGGCCGTCATGAAGCGAAGCATTTCGTCACATTCATCCGATTCGACTGTCACAGATCGCGCTTCATGCGGCGTCCAGACGACCGTTTGTGACAGCCGAATTCGCGTTTCGGCCCGGAGTTGCCTAGACACGAAGGTATGTCTGCCACCTCCGCGATCGCGCTCGTCGGCGGGGGGCCGCGCGGCGTCTCGCTGCTCGAGCGCGTCGTCTCGGCGCTCGCCGAGCGCGCGGACCCCGACGCGACCCGCATCGACGTGTACCTGATCGACGATGTCGAGGTGGGCGCGGGCCGAGTGTGGCGCACAGACCAGACGCGCGAGCTGTGCATGAACACCCTCGCCGATGCCGTGACACTCTTCACCGACGACTCGGTGCAGATGGTCGGCACCGTGCGACCCGGTCCGACGCTGTACGAGTGGGCGATCCTCGCTGCCCACGCCGAGGCGCCGGTTGCGCGGACGGCCGAGATCGTGGCGGCCATTCCTGCGCCGCGTCGGGCGGGATTCGCCGAGGCGCCGGTGCGCGCCGGTTTCGCGTCGGACTACGCGGGCGAACTCGGGGCGCTGCGCCCAGAGTCGCATCCCAGCCGGTCGCTGTACGGCGAGTACATCGCCTGGGCGCTCGCGCGCGTCATCCGTGTGGCGCCGGACGGTGTCCGGGTGCACACGCGCACCGGGCGCGTGAGGGCGATCGTCGAACGCGGCGGACGTCAGGAGCTGCAGATCACGGATGCCGAGGGCGGCGCGACCGAGATCACCGTCGATGCCGTGGTGTTGGCGACAGGGTGGCTTGCGAACCTTCCCACCGCCGAGGAGCGGCAGCTGTCGGCATCCGTCTCGGCTCGACCCGAGCTCGTGTGGGTGGCACCGGGGAACCCTGTCGACCAGGATCTCTCACGCGTGCCCGCGGGCGAAGACGTCATCATCCGGGGCCTCGGGATGGGATTCTTCGACACCGTCACACTGCTCACTCTCGGTCGCGGCGGACGGTTCGTCATGGATGCCGGCGCGGCGGGTGGTCTTCGGTACGAGGCGTCGGGCGCCGAGCCGATCCTGTGGGCGACCTCACCCCGGGGTGTGCCGTACCGCGCCAAGACGCTGTACGGGAGCCTGCCGCCGCGCGCACCGCAACGGCACCTGCGCGCCGTGCTCGATGCCGGCGTGTCGCGTCCGATCGACGTCGAGGGACTGCTGTGGCCGGCGATCCGCAAGGACGCGTTCGAGGCGTACTACGAGACGCTGCACCGGACCCGTCCCGGGGCGCTGACCGGCTCGTGGGACCAGCTGCGGGCGGCGATCGCGGCGGATGCCGGTGACGCCGAGTCCCTGGCCGCGGCTGCCGCGCCTTACGTGGCTAACTCCTCAGATCTGTTCGATCTGAGCGCCGCACTCGACCCGTCCCGCCGATCCTTCGCGAATCGTGAGGAGTTCGACACCTGGGTCGCGGAGTTCCTCGCCGACGATCTGCGCGAAGCCGAA
>NZ_DBHD01000113.1:0-34264 GCF_002296025.1 Microbacterium sp. UBA837 | reverse complement strand
TGGTCGCACAAGCGCGGGCCGTATGTCGCCCCGCCGATCCAGCGCCCCGCTCAGGCCGTGCCGTATGCCGAGCTTCATGCGCACTCCTCGTTCTCGTTTCTCGACGGGGCTTCCTCGCCCGAGGACCTCGCCGAAGAGGCCGAGCGGCTCGGCCTGCACGCGCTCGCGATCACCGATCACGACGGGTTCTACGGCATCGTCCGTTTTGCCGAAGCTGCCGAACAGCTGCAGCTGCAGACCGTGTTCGGTGCCGAGCTCTCGCTGGCGCTGCCGAAGCCCCAAAACGGCGAGCCCGATCCGGTCGGGGACCACCTGCTCGTGCTGGCTCGGGGGGAGGAGGGGTATCACCGGCTGGCCTCGGCCCTGACCCGCGCTCAACTGCGGGGAGCCGAGAAGGGGCGCCCGCACTATGACCTCGAGCAGCTCGCGGCCTTCGCCCGCGGCGAGGAACGCCTCGACGGACTCACCGGCGCTCGCGGCCGGTCGGAATGGGCGGTGCTCACCGGATGCCGCAAGGGCGCTGTCCGTCGCGCGTTGGCCGATGGTGGGCCGGATGCCGCAGCCGCTGCCCTCGACGAGCTCGTCGCGCTGTTCGGCCCGGGCGCCGTGCACGTCGAACTCATCGACCACGGCAATCCGTCGGACACGCGAGACAACGACAGCCTCGCCGCGCTCGCCGCCGACCGCGGCTTGCCGCTGCTCGCGACCAACAACGTGCACTATGCGGCCCCGGAGCGCGCGCAACTTGCCGCGGCGGTGGCGGCGGTCCGGGCGAACCGGGGGCTCGACGAGCTCGACGGCTGGCTCCCCGCCCACGCCGGGGCGCACCTGCGCTCGGGTGCCGAGATGGCTGAGAGGTTTGCCCGGTACCCCGGTGCGGTGGCGAACACCGTGACCCTTGCCGACGAACTCGCCTTTCCGTTGCGCCGGGCCAAGCCCGCCCTACCGAAGCTGCCTGTTCCGGAGGGCCACACACCGATGACGTGGCTGCGCCACCTCGTCTGGGAGGCGGTGCCCCGCAAGTATCCCGATCTAGCCCCGAAAGACCGCGACCGCATCGAACGGGAACTCGGCGTCATAGAGATGAAGGACTTCCCCGGCTACTTCCTCATCGTGCACGGCATCGTGCAAGAGGCCCGGCGGCGCGGCATCCTGTGCCAGGGACGGGGATCGGCGGCCAACAGCGCCATCTGCTACCTGCTCGACATCACCGCCGTCGACGCGATCGCCTACGACCTGCCCTTCGAGCGGTTCCTGTCGAGCCTGCGCGACGAGGAGCCCGACATCGACGTCGATTTCGACTCCGACCGGCGCGAAGAGATCATCCAGTGGGTCTACGCGACCTATGGACGGGACCGCGCCGCGCAGGTCGCGAACGTCATCCAGTACCGGCCCAAGAATGCCGTGCGAGACATGGCCAAGGCCCTTGGCTTCTCGCCGGGTCAGCAGGATGCCTGGTCCAAGCAGGTCGAAAGATGGGGGAGCTCCCTGGAGAGCAGCCCCGAACACGACATCCCCGCCCAGGTCATCGCGTACGCGGGCGAGCTGATGAAGGCGCCGCGGCATCTCGGCATCCATTCCGGCGGGATGGTGCTCACCGAGCGGCCTGTCGGCGAGGTCGTGCCGATCGAGCACGCGCGCATGGAGAACCGCACCGTCATCCAGTGGGACAAGGACGACGCCGCCTGGATGGGGCTCGTGAAATTCGACCTGCTGGGCCTCGGGATGCTCGCAGCCCTGCAGTACTGCTTCGACATGATCCGCGAGGCGACGGGGGAGGAGTGGGAGCTGTCGACGCTCCCGAAAGAGGAGGCCGCGGTCTACGACATGCTGTGCCGCGCCGACTCGATCGGGGTGTTCCAGGTGGAGTCGCGTGCGCAGATGGGGCTGCTGCCGCGCCTGCAGCCGCGACGGTTCTACGACCTCGTGATCGAGATCGCCCTCATCCGTCCCGGTCCGATTCAGGGTGGCGCGGTGCATCCGTTCGTGCGACGCAAGCTCGGGGACGAGAAGGTCACCTACCCGCATCCGAAGCTGCAACCGGTGCTCGAGCGCACACTCGGGGTGCCGGTGTTTCAGGAGCAGCTCATGCAGATGGCGGTTGCGATCGGCGATTGCACCGCCGAGGACGCCGACCTGCTGCGTCGGGCGATGGGCTCCAAGCGCGGGCTCGAGCGCATCGAGTCGCTGCGCGAGAAGCTCTATGAGGGCATGGCCCGCAACGGCCTCGTGGGCGAGGACGCCGATGCGATCTACGCGAAGATTCAGGCTTTCGCGAACTTCGGGTTCGCCGAATCCCACTCCCTCTCATTCGGGCTGCTCGTCTACGCCAGCTCGTGGATCAAACTGCACTACCCCGCCGCCTTTTTGGCCGGGTTGCTGCGGGCGCAGCCGATGGGGTTCTACTCGCCGGCGACCCTCGTCTCGGATGCCCGCCGCCACGGCGTGGAGGTGCGCCGCCCCGATCTGCACGCCTCGGGAGTGTGGGCCGGCGTCGAGCCGTTGATGCCGGATGCGGCATCCGATCTCGCGCGCGTGCAGACACCGACCGGCAGGGATGCCTGCGCGCAACGAATCCAGCCGCCGGTGGGTCCGTTCGATCGTGACGCGCCCGACGAATCCGCAGCCCACCGCCGCGACGGGAACTTCGCGGTGCGGTTAGGGCTCGCGGGGGTCAAGGGCATCGGGCAGCCAACCGCCGAGCGCATCGTTGCCGAGCGGGATGCGCACGGTCCGTTCCGGGACCTGCGCGATCTCGTGCGCCGGACGGGAGTCACCGAAGTGCAGCTCGAGGCGCTGTCCACCGCTGGTGCTTTCGAGTCGCTCGGGATCTCACGCCGTGAGGGAGTGTGGCTCGCGGGAGCAGCGGCCCAGGACCGCGCCGAGTATCTCCCCGATTCGCTCGTGTCAGTCCAGCCGCCGCTGTTCACGGATCCGACGAGTTACGACATCCTCGCCGCCGACCTGTGGGCAACCGGCATATCGACCGACGATCACCCGCTCACCCATTACCGGGCACCCCTGGATGCTCGGGGTGTGCTCACCTCGCGCGAACTCCGCGCCCACGAAACCGGGCGGCGCATCGAAGTCGCGGGACTCGTTACGCATCGGCAGCGACCCGCGACGGCATCCGGAATCACCTTCCTGAACCTCGAAGACGAACACGGCGTCGTCAACGTCATCTGCTCGGTCGGGGTCTGGAACAGGTATCGGCGCGTCGCGCGCGATGCTCCGGCGCTCATCGTGCGGGGCATGCTGGAACGCTCACCCGAGGGGGTGACGAACGTTCTCGCCGATCGCTTCGAAGACCTGCGTGTCGGGGTGCAGCACCGATCTCGAGACTTCCACTGACCGTCACAGAGTCGGGCGGCGCGAGTCGTAGGCGCCGGCCTTGGGGCGCCGCCCGTAGCCGTCGCGAGCGATGGCGCGTGCGATGCCGATCGCGCTCGCGACAATGGCCGTGATGAACAAAACAAGGATGATGACGGACACGGTGGGCTCCCTTCCACCTCTATGTCACCGCCCATACGGATGTCGCCCCACGGCCACCCTGCCGTGCGTGGCCCGGTCGTGGATGAGATCCGCGAAAACTCGGGGTCCTTCGGCGGCCTCACGAGCCAGCATCCGCTGATTGGACCGCTTGCAACACACCAAAACGGCCCCCGACGACCGAAGTCATCGGGGGCCGTTGTCGGCTGGGGGATCAGCCCTGTGCGGCGAGCGCGAAGCGGACGGTTCCGTCCTGCTCCAGCTGCGCGTCCAGGACGCGATCGTTGAGCGCGAGCGACGCTGCCGTGTCGAGGAACACGCGAGCGCCCTCGGTCACAACGACGGTGTCGTCGGGCTCGGGAGCGGGTGCCACGCTGAGCTCGAAGCCGGTCTCTGCGCCAGCATCCCGGATGCGAAGACCGCCGTCAGCTGCCTGCGGCACGCGGGCGACGATCGTCTTGACGGCCTCAGCCGCGGTGTCGGTCATGGTGAGCATTGGTGCTCTCCTTCCGTTGCGGTCTCTGGGCCAGCCACGATTCCGAGAGTTGGCGACACATGCAACCTCACAAGCGCCATACCCAGGGGATTCCCACGTTGGGCCTCTGATCGGCTCGGTCGGGGCGGCGCCGCCGCCTAGACTGGATGCCGCCAGCCTCTGTAGCTCAATGGAAGAGCAGTTCCGTCCTAAGGAAACGGTTGGGGGTTCGAGTCCCTCCAGGGGCACCAAACGTTCGTCTTGAGAAGCCTTTGATGCCGAGGTCCCGCGTTCTCAGCCTTTTCTTTCTGCGCGGACTCGGTGGTCCTCGAGGTCGTCAGGGCCGAGGGTGAAGTGCACTGCGGTTCGAGCGAGCTGTGTGTGGCAGTGCGAGCAGACGAGAACGGGCTGCAGCGGCGAGGTGCAGAGTGCGTGCACGATCGTGAGTTCCCGCGTCGTGTTTGCGCCGTACCAGCGTTGTGCCCATGCGACGAGAATCGCGAACACCGGAAAGAAGTTCATTCCGTTGGTCGTCAATCGGTATTCGCCGTCGGCTGATGGTTCGTGCATGACACCGGCTGCGACGAAGCGGCGAAGACGGTCGGACAGACGCGATGGCGCGATTCCGAGTTCAGACTTGAACGCGGTGAAGCGCCGCACCCCGAGAAACGCGGCCGCGAGGATCGCGGTGCTCCATCTGTCTCCCAGGATGCTCATGGTCTCTGGGTAGTAGGAGAGGGGGTCGGCGACGGTATCCGCGTCCTGGGCTCGGCGATGCAAGCGCGGCACGCTGATCTGCGCGAACTCCGCCTCCGCTCCGCGCACCGCCGTCGTATCGCGCGCAGTGATCGGCGATGCACCGCATGATCCGCACCCGAGCACCGGTTGGATCGCCTGCCCACAATCTGCGTGGATCAGCACGGGCGCGCCTTTGCCGACCGCGAGTTGCTCCCAGCCCCAGATGGCAAGGAGCAACTCCCAGAGCTCGATGGCGCGAGGCGTGAGCCGGTACTCCTCCCGCGTACGTCCGTTGTCGTCGTACGGGACTCGCTCCAGAAGATCTGCGTCAACCATCCTGCGCAGCCTTTCGGCGAGTGTTGACTCGCTGATGCCGAGCTGCGCACGCCAGTCCGCGAAGCGACGGGTATGCAAAACGAAGGCCCGCTGCAAGACGAGCAGGGTCCACCGGTCGCCGAGCGCGAGGAGTGCCGAGCCGATCGCGCTGCCCGTCGGGGCGCTCTGGGTCGGCATGCTCCTCAGCTTAGTCAGCGACGGGCAGGCCCCAGCTGGTCGAATCTTTCTCTCGCCCGGTCGTACTCGTCGGCAAGCCGGTCGACGATCCGGGCGGTGGGCTCGACCGCCCGGATCGTGCTGAGACCCTGCCCGGCAGCCCACGTGTCTTTCCAGCGACGGACGTTTGAGGTCTGAGACGAGTAGTTGCGCGCGGTGTCGGCGGAGTTCGTGGGATCGATGCCGACTGCGGCGAGCGATGGCTTGAGCCAGGACGCAGCTGTGCCCGTGACGGCCGCGGAAACCACAAGGTCGTCGATCCCAGAATCGACAACCATCTGCTTGTGCCCCTCCTGGGCGATGCTCTCTTCCGAGGCGAGGAAGCGGGTGCCGATGTAGACGAGGTCGGCGCCGGCCGCGATGGCTCCGGCGACACCTGCCCCGGTTGCTACACCGCCGCCCACGCACACCAGCCCATCGAAGGCTTCGCGCACAGTGGCGAGGAATGGCAGGGGCGAGAGATGTCCCGTGTGGCCGCCGGCTCCGACGGAGACGCAGACGAGGCCGTCGGCGCCGGCGTCAGCCGCCTTGCGCGCAAGAGTGAGCGAGACCACATCGGCGAGCACAATCCCGCCGTACCCGTGTACGACATCGATGACCGGACGCGGCGACCCCAGTGCCGTGATCACGACGGGCGGGCGATGCTTCGCTACCAGATCGAGGTCCTCGGGGAGTCGGGTATTGGTCGAGTGCGTGATCAAGTTCAGCGCCCACGGTGGCGCATCCGGACCCCGGCCGAGACCGTCCTGGATGCGTGTCATCCAGTCGTCGAGTTCTGCGGCGGTTCTGCAGTTCGGTGTAGGGAAGGAGCCGAGGATGCCGGCCCTGCTCGTCGCGATCACGAGATCGGGCCCCGACACAAGGAACATGGGGGCCGCGACGACGGGCAAGCGCAGGCGTAGGAGCAGGTCAGTCGGGGTCACGAGACGGTCCTTTCGGGGACAGGGGACGGGGCGTCGGACGTGAGGAGAGCGACGACTGCCGCGCGGTCGATCTTCCCGGTCGCCCCGAGAGGGAACTGATCGAGGCGATGGAGCGACTTCGGGCGCTTGTGCCTGGTAAGACCGAGGAGCCGCGCGTCAAGTTCCGCGGCGTGCGACAACTCGAGTGCATCGCCGGTGAGGGTGGTGTAGGCGAGCACGATCCGCTGCCCCCAACGTTCGTCAGGGAGCCCGACGGCGACGGCCTCGCGCAGGCCGGGTGTGCCGTCGACCGCTGCCTCGATCTCGCCGGGGTAGACGTTGTAGCCGCCGCTGATCACCATGTTCTTGCGCCGATCGGTGAGGAACAGGTACCCGTCATCGAGGCGTCCGACGTCGCCGGTGAGAAGCGAATCGCCCTCGAACGCTTTGCCCAGATCCTCACGCCTCGTGGCGTTCCAATAGCCGGGTGTCACCATGGGGCCCCGCACAGCGATTTCGCCGGACGCGTCATCGGGTTGGTCGCGTACGATGCGCAACTCTGCCTCGGGGACGACGCGGCCGGCTGAGGCGAGGAGTTCCGGTTCGCTACTGAGACCGCGTGCATGATCATCGATTCCGAGCACGGTCAGAGGAGGCATCGCTTCGACAAGTCCGTAGTACTGCACAAGGTTGCCGGTCAGGAGCTCGGCTGCTCTGCGGACGTGCGCGGGGGGCATCGGAGCTCCCGCGTAGGCCATCATCTTGAGGCCGGCGAACGCGAGCCGGGCGTCCTCGGGCAGATGAGTCAACGCGTCGATCACGCTCGGGACCAGCGCCAAATGCGTGATTTCCTGTGAGGCTATGAGGTCGGCGATGTCGGCGGGGGTGGGGTGGTTGGCCATCACTTGAGGTGCGCCGAGGGTGAGCATCGGCAGGATAAACAGGCCGCTGGTATGGATCGCCGGTCCGGCATGCAGGTACGCCGTGACCGCTCCTGTCGGCGCGATTACCTCCTGCACCATCGCCCGCATCGATGCGAGCCGCATCCGGTGGGTGCGTTGGGCGCCCTTCGGTATGCCCGTGGTCCCGGAGGAGTACGCGAGGCCGACCAGATCGTCCGGGCTCGCTGCGGGGAAGATCGCGTGCGCATCGCCGCCATCGATGAGCGCATCCAGGTCGCCGAGATCGACCCGCACCGTGATCTCGGCATCCAGGCGCGTGGCTATCGTTATGCCGTCAGCGTCATGGAGCCGGGCATCCACGACGAGTCCCCGTGCTCCCGAGTCGACCTGAATGCCTAGCCACTCACGCTGACCGAGGCGCGGGTTCAGGGGAACTCTGACAAGGCCCGCGATGGCCAGTGCGAGCTCGCAGACCAGCAGATCCGTTCCGTTGGGCAGCGCTTCCAGCACGCGGTCGCCGGGCTCGAGCCCCCGCTCGAGGAGACCGGCAGCGAGCCTGCGGGCGCGATCACGGAGCTCGGTGAAGGTGAGGGCGCCCCGCGCGTCTTGCACCGCGATGCGATCGGCGTGCCGCGTTGCGGCGTCGTCGAGCACGTCGAGGATCACGTCGATCCGTGTGTTCTTCATTGACACAATCGGTACTATAAACGAAGTCATCACCAAAGACCGCACAGTGAGGTGCAGTATGACGAAACCCCTCGGTGACACCGATGCTTATCTTGTCGATGCGGTGCGCACGCCCTTCGGGCGACGACGCGGCGCCCTCTCGCGGACCCGGGTCGATGACCTGGCGGCGATCCCGATCCGTGCGCTTGCCGAGCGCAACGCGGGATGCTTTGAGGCCGGGATCGAGGATGTCGTGCTCGGTGACGCGAACCAAGCCGGCGAAGACAATCGCAATGTCGCTCGCATGGCAGCGCTCTTGGCGGGGATGCCCGTCTCGACCTCGGGTGTGACAGTGAATCGGTTGTGCGGTTCCGGCGCAGAGGCGATCGTGCAGGCCGCGCGCATTGTGCGTCTCGGCGACGCGGATGCCGTTGTTGCCGGCGGCGTCGAGGGCATGAGTCGGGCTCCGCATGTGCTTGCCCCGATCGATGACCGCCTTCCCTCGTCGCCGCAGCTCGTCTCGTCGGCGCTCGGTTGGCGGATGGTGAACCCGGCGTTCCCTGCCCCGTGGGTCGAATCGCTGGGACGAGCTGCCGAACTCGTGGCCGATGAGCTCGGGATTGACCGAGCCGCACAGGATGATTGGGCGTTGCGCTCGCATGTGCTCGCGCACGAGGCGTGGGAACAGGGGTTCCACAGCGGTCGGGTAGTCGAGGTGGGGGGACTGTCTCGCGACGAGAGTATCCGTCCAGACACCGGTGCAACGGCGCTCGCCGGTCTGCCCGCCGCCTTCTCTCCCGGTGGGTCTGTCACCGCGGGTAACTCCTCACCGCTCAGCGACGGGGCGGCGGCAACGCTCGTGACCTCGCGGCGCCGACTCGACGCCATTGGCATGCGACCGCTTGCGCGCATCGTGGGTTCCGCCACGGTGGGGGTTGAGCCGACCCGCTGGGCGCTGGGCCCCGTGGGTGCCGTCCGCAAACTGCTGCGCCGGATCGATCGTGACCTGACCGATGTGGCGGTGTTGGAGATCAACGAGGCGTTCGCCGCCGTGGTCCTTGCCTGCCTTCAGCGGCTGGAGCCGCCCTCCACTGTCGCCGTCAATCCGCGCGGCGGAGCCATTGCTCTCGGGCATCCGCTCGGAGCATCCGCGACGCGCGCGCTCATCGACTGCGTGCACAACGTGAGAGAGCGTGGCGGCGGACTCGGGATCATGGCGGCGTGCATCGGTGTCGGACAGGGCATTGCCGTTGCGGTGGAGGTGGACAGTGAGTGAGGACCGTGCTCCACGGCCCACGCCCGCCGTGGTGGATGGACAGGTAGACCCGGTCGCGCTTACTGCTCTGGGTGATGGGCGCCTGCCGGGATTGCTCGGGATCCGGATAACCGCTGCGCCGGATGGGCGCGTGGAAGCGGAACTCGACGTCGTGCCGTCGGTGCTTGCGCCGAACGGCTACCTGCATGCCGCGACGGTCGTCGCTCTCGCCGACACCGCGTGCGGCTTCGGATGCAGACTGAGCCTTCCGAGTGGGGCGACTGGATTCACGACGATCGAGCAGAAGACGTCGTATCTCGGAACCGCCCGCGACGGTGTGGTTCGTACTGTTGCCACCGCCGCGCACCGCGGTCGACAGACGCAGGTGTGGGATGCGGATGTCTACGACGACTCCGGTCGACGCATCGCGTTGTTCCGCTGCACTCAGCTGATACTCCGCAACGACGAGATGCTTGCTCGCTGATCAAACTTCGCTTATGGTACCCACCAGGAAGGGGATTCGCCGATGACGACGACGATCTCTCAGGTCACTCTGCTCGCGAGCGCGGTGGAGGCCATGCAGTGTCGCAGCGCGTTCAGCGCCTTCGCTGGACGCGCCCCGTCGGGTGCAACCGGCGACGAGGCGGATGCTGCCTTCGCGCTCCTGCTCGATGCGACCCTCGACCTCCCTGGTCATGTGGGTGAGCCGACCCGTCAGATTGACGAGGTCTCGCCATGGACCGGCCGCGCGCTCGGCGTGAGCTATCCGCGGGCGCAGGCCGAAGACCTCATCGAGCATGCTCATCGCGCTCAGGCCGGATGGGACCGCGCGGACGCCGATCTCCGCGCCACGGTGTGCGTCTCCGGGATCGAGCGGCTGTTCGCAGAGAACGAGGTGCTCGGCCTGGCAGCGATGCACACGACAGGGCAGGGCCGAGGAATGAGCCAGTCGGGTAGCGGCACCAACGCGCTCGACCGCGGGCTCGAGGCGGTCGCCGGGAGCTGGCAAGCTCTGCAGCGGGTGCCTTCCGGCGCGGTCTGGGAGCAGACCTTCGGGACAGAGAAAGTGTCACTGGAGAAGACGTACCGGGCGATGCCGCTCGGCGTTGCACTGGTCGTGGCCTGCGCGAGCTTTCCCGCATGGAACGTCTATCCCGCCGTTTTCGCGAACCTCATGGCGGGCAATCCGGTCATCGTGAAACCTCATCCGACGTCGGTGCTTCAGATGGCCCTCGCGGTCCGCATCCTGCGCGCGACTCTCGCCGATGCCGGCTTCAGTCCCGATCTCGTGCAGCTCGCGACCGACACCGTCGCCGAACCGATCACGTCGATACTGGCGACACATCGCGACGTGCGGATTGTCGACTTCACGGGATCGCAGCGCTACGGTGCGTGGATCGAGGAGCACGCCCGCCAGGCGCGGGTTTACACCGAGACGTCGGGACTGAATTCAGTCGTTCTCCAAGGTTTGCCCGAGCCGGATGCCGACCTGCGCGCCATCGCGGGGGCACTGTCGCTGTTCTCCGCACAGATGTGCACGGCTCCCCAGAACATCTACATCCCGTCCGACGGTGTGGCGATACCGGGAGGCCGCATGTCTGCGGACGACCTCGAGCAGGGCATCGTCGATGCCCTCGCCGCTGTCTGGTCCAGCCCTCGGCGCGCCGCAGCCGTACTCGGCACCATCCAGTCCGCGCAGACGATCGACGAGCTTGGCGCACTGACCGCCCGCGTGCGTGCCCGTGGACGCGTTCTCAGTGAGCCGCGCACCTGGGAGGCGCCTGGATTCCCTGAGGCCCGCACCACCACTCCACTGGTGGTGCGAGTCGACGTGACCGACGGTGACCTCTTTGACCACGAGTGCTTCGGTCCAGCGGTGTTTTTGATTCGCGTACCGAGCGCCCGCGCAGGCCTCGAGCGGGCGGCGTCGGATGCTGCGCGACACGGTGCGATCACCGCATTCGTGTACGCGACCGATGCGGACTTCATCGCGGACGCCGAAGATGCGTTCGCTGCCGCAGGCGCCGCACTCACGGTCAACGTGACAGGGGCGATGCCGATCAACTTCTCGGCGGCATTCAGCGATTTCCATGTGTCGGGACTCAACCCCGCCGGCACGGCGACCCTCACCGATGACGCGTTCGTCAGCGGGAGATTCCGCGTCGTTCAATCCCGCCGTCCCTTGCGCCCGGCGACCGTCTGACCGAAAGGACCATCATGTCGACGACCACACCTGATCAGCCGATCGCTGTCGCGCGAGCGATCGGCGATGATGCCGCGATCGACAACCCGTACCTGCTTGGCGTCTTCGCGCCCGTGCAGACCGAGCTGTCTCTGGAGGACCTCGAGGTCATCGGTGAGGTGCCGCGCGACCTCAACGGTGTGTATCTGCGCAACGGACCGAACCGCCGCTTCGACGCCCCCGGGCGGTACCACATGTTCGACGGCGACGGGATGATCCATGCCGTGCACTTCGAAGGCGGCAAGGTGCGCTACCGCAATCGCTGGGTACGCACCCGCGCGTTCCACGAGGAGTCCGCTGCGGGCAAGGCGCTGTGGACCGGTCTGATGGAGAACCCGAAGGACAATCCTTTCGGTAACGGCCACGGGCTCGGAATCAAAGATGCGGCGAACACGGACGTGATCTTCCATCGGGGACAAGTGCTCGCGACCTGGTATCTATGCGGCGACCCGTATGCCGTGGATCCGCTCTCGCTGGAGACGCTGGGCGCTCAGGACTTCCTCGGTACGTTCGCCGGCGACATGATGGCTCACCCCAAGGTTGACGAAACCACGGGGGAGCTCCTCTGGTTCGACTACGGCCCCGACATGAACTACCTTCGCTACGGCATCATCGGCCCAGACGGGACGCAGACACACCTCGCCCAGGTAGATCTGCCCGGGCCGCGGCTCCCACACGACATGGCGATCACGCCGAACTACACCGTGCTGATGGATCTGCCGCTTGTGCAGGACCAGGACGCTCGCAGAGCCGGGAAGTACCGGATCTTCTACGATCGCTCGCTCGTCTCCCGGTTTGCGGTGATCCCGAGGCATGGCAGCGGTGCGGACGTGCGCTGGTTCGAGGCCAAGCCCTGCTACATCTACCACGTCGTGAACGCGTGGGAAGAGGGCACAAAGGTGATCATGGAGGTGTGCCGGGTCAAGAACCCCCAGCACCAGACCACCTTCCAGCATCCGCTCGCCAACATGCTTGCGTATATGCGGCTGGATGCTCAGCTCTACCGTTACGAGTTCGACCTCGCCACCGGACAGACCACCGAACGTCCACTCGATGATCAGAACATCGAATTCCCGAGCATGGACCAGCGGATCGTCGGCGAGCGCCACCGGTATTCGTACAACATGAGCCTCGCGAATGAGCCGACTCTGCTGTTCGACGGCATCGTCCGGCACGACTCGCTCACCGGCGCGAAAGAGACGTACCGGTTCGGACCGGGGCGGTGGGGATCGGAAAGCCCGTTCGCCCCGCGAGACGGTTCCACGAGCGACAGCGACGGATACGTGGTCAGCTTCGTCAACGATGAAGCGGAGGGACGCGGTGAGATCGTCGTCCTGGCCGCGGACGACATCGCCGCAGGTCCAATCGCCCGCATCAAGCTGCCGCAGTATGTCCCGTCCGGATTCCACGCCACGTGGATCAGGAGCGATCAGCTCGCCTAACTCAGCACCACCCGACCGACACAAAGGAGTGAAGGACCGTGACCGAAGATCTTTTGAACCTACATCCGGCATCCCGGGTCGAGGATTTCCTCGACCGCGGATGGTGGACCCCCGACACGATCGACGGAATCTTCCGCGATCAGGTGCTTACGCGTGGTGACGCGCTGGCGATTGTGGACCCGTTGAACCGTGCCTCATTGGCAGGCGGCGATCCGCGCAGATTGAGTTGGGCCGAGGTCGGCAGTGAGGTGACCGCGCTCAGCGCGAGGCTGCTCGAAGCTGGAGTGCGGCGCGGCGATGTCGTCGGCATCCAGCTCCCAAACGGCATCGAACTCGCCGAAGCGCTCTTGGCGATCTGGACTCTCGGCGCCACGGCCTCCCCACTGGCCATGCAGTACCGCGGTCACGAGATCGTCTCGCTCGGGGGATCGGCGGGATTTGACTGGGTGATCGCGGCACGCCGCTTCGGCGACCGTCACCCCGCCGAAGACATCACTGGCCTGCGCGCCAGCATTCCTTCGCTCCGTGCGGTTCTTGCTTATGGACTCCCGGGTGACGATCTCGGCGGTGACGGGGCCGGGCTCGTGCAACTCTTCCCGGCACCCGCGACCGCGGATGACGACGCAGCAGTCGCCGCCTATCAGGCGTCGCAACCGAGCGATCCGAACGTCTGTGCCACGATCTGTTGGACAAGCGGCACCGAGGGTGTTCCCAAGGGCGTGATGCGCGCGCACTACGACTGGCTCGTCTTTTCCACGGCGCCGGTCGATGCCGTGGACATGACCGTGGATGACGTGATCCTCAACGCGTTCCCCATGATCAACATGGCGGGAATCTGCGCGATGTTCCTGCCGTGGATTCGAACGGGCAGTGTGCTGGTGCAGCACCACCCCTTCGATGCTCCGACGTTCTTCGCCCAGATCGCGCGAGAACGCGTGAGCTACACGCTCGCGCCCCCTGCGTTGCTGTCGCGGCTACTGCAGGACGAGGACATGCTCGCCAAGGTGGATGTGAGCAGCCTGACCCGGATCGGATCCGGCTCCGCGCCCCTCAACCCCGCGATGGTGCGGGGATGGCAGGAGCGGTTCGGCATTCCGATTGTGAACTTCTTCGGCTCCAATGAAGGCGTCGCCCTGCTCTCGAGCGCGGTGGATCTGCCTGACCCCGATGACCGAGCCAGGTTCTTCCCTCGATACGGTGTCCCCGGGGTGAGCTGGACGATGTCTCTCGCCGACAAGGCCGTGGCAAAGCTTTTCGACCTCGACACGGGGGAGGAGATCACCGAACCGGGTCGTCCGGGAGAGCTGCACATCAGCGGGCCACAGTTGTTCGCACGATATCTGCACGCCGACACCCTGCGCGATCCCTTCGATGCTGCCGGATACCTGAAGACCGGCGACATCTTCGAGATCGCTGGCGATCGCGGGCACTATCTCCGGTACGTCGACCGCGCGAAAGACATCATCGTTCGAGGGGGGATGAAGATCGCACCCGTCGAGCTCGAGACGCTGATCCTGCGACACCCGGTTGTGGCCGATGCTGCTGTGATCGGCGCGCCCGATGACGTTCTGGGCGAACGAGTCATGGCGGTCGTCGTCCTGCAGCCAGAGGCGCTCCTCGAACTGGAGGAGCTCGTCGGATTCCTACGTGAGCAGCAGATCGCATCATTCAAGTTGCCCGAATATCTGCGCGTCGTGGATGTGCTGCCCCGCAACGCCGTGGGCAAAGTGCTCAAGGGCGAGCTGCGGGTCGCGCAGGTCGGGAGTGTGCGATGACAGATGCCCTGATCATCGATACCGCGCGCACCCCCCGCGCGCGGGTGCGGCGCGAGGGCGGGTCGCTGGCGCACCTGCCCTCGGCCGACCTCCTCGCCGTCGTCTTGCGTGCCCTCGTTGATCGAGGCCTCACCCCCGAAGATGTGGGCGACGTCATCATCGGCGTCAGCACCGCGGTCGGTGAGCAGGGCGGTGATGTCGCGCGTGTTGCGGCGATGGCTGCTGGCCTGCCTGATCGTGTGCCGGGCGGAGTCGTCTCACGCCTGTGCTGTTCGGGGCTCGACGCCGTCGTATCGGGCGCGGCCCGAGTGCGGGCCGGGATGGCGCAGCTCATCGTGGCCGGCGGCGTGGAGTCAATGTCGCGGGTGCCGATGCTCGCTGATCGACCCGCGTTCGCGTTCGACGCTGAGGTGGGTGATGCGACGGGATTCACCCCGCTCGGTGTCGCTGCTGACGCCACGGCGATGCGAGCAGGAATCGAACGCCCCGAACTCGATGCCTGGGGCCTTCGCTCCCAACAACGCTCCGCCGCGGCGCCGGCGTGGGAGTCGATCGTGCCGCTGCTCAGCGCATCTGGGACGATGCTTGCGCACGACGAAGGTGCGCGGCCCGATACGACACTGGAGTCCCTTGCGGCGCTGCCTCCTCTATCTGCCGACGACCCGCTGTGGTCGCGCGCCGATGCGAGACTCTGCACCAGCGCGGACGAGGATCGAGGCCGGCACACGATCGGCACCGCGCCCGGCCTCGCCGACGCTGCAGCGGGCATCGTGATCGCGTCGGAGGCGTGGGCGTCCGACCATGGACGTGAGGCTCGAGGCCGGATCATCGGCGCGGCACAGGCCGCGGTGCGCTCGCCGGGTCTCGATGCCACGGTTCCCGCCTGCCACGCCGCGCTGGCCCAGGCCGGCATTGCGGCGAGCGAGCTCGCACTGGTCGAGGTGAACGAATCCTTCGCTGTCACCCCGATTCTGCTGAGGAAGGAACTCGGGCTGGCTGATGAGATTGTCAATCCGTGCGGCGGCGCGATCGCTGTCGGGCATCCGCTCGGCGCAAGCGGCGGCATCCTCATCGCCAATGCCGTCGACCAACTGCGTCGAACAGGCGGTGGCTATGCCCTCGTCACCGTGCCCGCAGCGCTCGGCCTCGCCACAGCGGTGGTGATCGAGGTCTTCGCTTAGCGGGCCGTCCTCGCCCATCAGGTGCGTCCGGAGAGCTTGAGGCTCACCGTGTCGAACGTGCTGCCTTAGTCCCGGGCTACCGCATCCCGCGCAAGGATGAGGTACGCGGCGGCTGTCCAGGTGTACGCGCGGTCGCGGAGGCCCTCGCCGGTGAGGGCGTCAAAGTTCTCCGCAAACCCGGATGCCTCGCACAGGCGCCGGAATCGGGAGCTGACCTCATCCGCCGTCGCCACGGCGCCCGCGCGGCGCAGGCCGTCTTCGATCAGGATCGTCGACGGAGCCCAGATGGGGCCCCGCCAGTAGCCATCGGCCTCGTACTCCGCGCTGGTGATCAGCTCTGTGGCGGGGCCCCATTCGGTGAGGAATGGTTCAACAGCCGTCGCGAGCGCGAGTCTGGTTTCGGTATTGAGGAGGTCGCCTGCCAGAAGCGGGAGAAGGGTGAGGAGGCTCGTTCTCGTGCTGTCTGATCCGCCAGAGACTCCGCCCGCAACACCCCGAGCGACGAAGCCGTCTCCGCGCCAGAGCTCAGACATGAGTGCCTCGCGCACAGCATCGCGCTGATCGATCCACGGCGCCGTAGCTTCGCCGACCTCGAGGGCGAGTTCTGCGAGAACGTCGAGTTGGATCAGGAGGAAGGCGGCGAGGTCGGGTGCATGAACAACTCGGTCGCGATCGAACATCGTCGAGTTATCCCAGCCGCTGTCGTTGCCGTGCTGATACACGGGAAGGGTCGATGCCGCATGAACGCGCTGCGTGAGCCAGAACCGAGTCCACGCCGCGAGTCTCTCGTATCCGTGTCGGAGCTGGTCCCGCGACAGCTCGAGCCCCGCCGCGCGTAGCCGTCGCAGCGCCCATCCATGGATGGGGGGCTTGACGAAGTTGTAGAGCCGCTCTGAGTGGGCGATCGAGTCGGGAAGTGCACCGGTCGAGTCTTGGTGGTCAAACGGAGCGAGAAACTGATCCCACGCGGCATCCGGAAGACCGGGAGCCAGAGCGAGCGCGTTGAAGCAGTGATCCCAGCTCCACACCTTGTCCATCCAGTGCTTGGACATGAGGACCGACTCCCGCTCCAGGAATCCTGCGGGGAACACGGTCGCCGACCAGAGGACATAACAGGCAAGCTCGGCGGCGGGCGTGGCATCCGTCCGCCATGAGGCGATGGCGTCGACATAGGAAGAGAAGTCTGCGACGGCGACGGCGACGACCTCATCGAACGAGCGGCCGGACGCAAAGGGTGCGCGTGATGTCTCGAACTCTTCGATCACCGCTTCCCATCCATCGGGACCTGAGAGTGTGACCGACCGTTCAGCTCCCCCGAGCGCCTGTGCGCCGGTCACGGTGAGCTCCCCGCGCAACGCAGTGATGCGGTAACGGCAGCCGGTCTCGTACGACGTGAACACCGCCGCGCCCACCGCATCGCGGAACAGGTAGGTTCCGGTGAACGGGGTCAGGACGGATGCGGCATCCGTCAAGGTCGCGGTGGTGCCAGCTGTGCCGCGCAGACGGATCGCGTCGGTGCTCTCGAATGCGGCCTCTACGGGCAGATCGTTGACGGTCCACGTGAGTGAGGCGGGGGTAGTAAAAGTCTTCGGCTCCTGCTCACCCCGACCTGCTTGGGGGCGAATGCGCAGGACCGGATGCATCCCCGTGCGATGCGACACGAGATGCACATCCTCGACGGTCGTATGGGCGGCGATGACGGGGGAGAGATTCATCCACGAGCCCCGGCGACTGAAGGGGATCGTGCGCACATCGAAGGAGGGCAGGGGGCTCGTCATCGAGAGACTCCGATCATTGTGATCGATCCGATACTTGCGGATCACTGGGCTCCACTGTACATTCGAACCGGTTCGAATCGAACCGGATCGATAGTCATCAACGAGGAGACGCACATGGTCACGATCGGCGACGTGGCTCGGGCAGCGGGAGTGTCGCGGAGCACCGCTTCCTATGCTCTCTCCGGCAAGCGGACCATCTCTCCCGCCGTGCGCCAAAAAGTCGCGGATGCCGTCGCGGAGCTCGGATACACCCCCAATGCTGGTGCGCGGGCCCTCGCGACCTCACGCACGAATGTGATCGCCTTGCTCGGCCAGTTCTTCGAGGACGAGTTCGCTCCCGCGATGCTGCAGTACATCCTCGGGGTCACGGATCGCGCACGGGAACTGGGTTTCGACACCCTCCTCGTCTCCGATAGCGACGGCGTCTCGGCTCTGCGTCGGATCTCGGATTCCCGCATGGCCGATGGTTTCGTCCTCTTGAACGTCGCCGAGAACGATGAGCGTCTCGAGCCGCTCCGTGCAGCCCCTCAACCCGCTGCACTCGTGGGTCTTCCGGGCAATTCCGAGGGAATCGATGCGTTCGATCTCGACTTCGCCGCGGCGGGCGAACTGATGGTGCAGCGGATGCATGACCTCGGGCACCGGGAGCTCATTCTCGTCTCGCAGCCCGAGCATGTCGTCGAGCGCGGCGGCGCCTACGTGTGGCGCCTCGCCAATGCCGCCGCTGCCCGCGCGAGCGAACTCGGAGTACAACTCCATCACTATTACGCGGCGTCGAGCCAACCCGCCATCGGAGCCGACCTTAACGCGTTCCTGGACGCGCACCCCGGCGCGACCGGGCTGTTGCTCAACAACGAAGCCGCCGCGGCAGCCCTCCCCAATGTTCTGCAGTCCCGCTCTCTGACGGTTCCCGCCGAGATGTCGGTCATCGGCCGCTACTCCGAAACCTTCGCTCGCACCTTCTCACTTCCGTATTCCGCCATCGACAGCGCCCCCGACCTACTTGGTCGCCGCGCCGTCGAACACCTCGTCTCCCGCATCGACGGCACTGCCGGTGCGGATACCCACGTCGTCGACCTGATCGCGCCCATCATCGACGACCGCGGCTCTCTGGCCGCACCCCCTCGCAAGTGACACCAAGAGCCCGACAATCGGGCACGTTCAAGGAGGAACCATGATTACCAGCAAGCTGCGGGTGCCCCTCGCGGTCGCCGTCGCGGCCGTCGCGGTGGGCGCACTGGCCGGATGTTCCGGCTCGGGCGACGGCGAATCGACCGCCTCGGCCTCGACATACACGTGGTGGGATCCGTACCCCCAGCACGAGGAAGGCTCTGACTGGGCCAACCGCGTGCAGGCGTGTGGCACCGAAGCCGGCGTCACGATCGAACGCACCGCCTACGACACGACGTCTCTCACAAACCAGGCTCTCCTGGCTGCGCAGGAGGGGACATCGCCCGATGTCATCCTGCTCGACAACCCTGCGGTCTCGACTCTTGCCGAGACCGGCATGCTCACCACGATGGATGAGCTCGGCCTCGACACCAGCGACATCGACGCGAACCTGCTGGCAGCGGGAGAGCTCGATGGTGCGACCTACGGCATCCCGATCGGGGCGAACACGCTCGCGCTGTACTACAACGAGGAAGTGCTCTCGGCCGCGGGCGTAGATCCGGCATCCATCACCGACTGGGCCTCGCTGACCGACGCGCTGGCGGCTGTGACCGCGGCGGGACACAAGGGCATCACCTTCGCCGGTATCAACACCGAAGAGGGTTCGTTCCAGTTCTTGCCCTGGTTCTGGGGTGCCGGCGCCGACCTCACGGAACTCGATTCCCCCGAGGCCGTGGCCGCCTTGCAGCTGTGGACTGACTGGGTGAACGATGGCTACGCACCCAATTCGGTGATCACCAACTCCCAGAACACGGTCTGGGAAGAGTTCCTCACCGGGGACTTCGGCTTCGCTGAGAACGGCACGTGGCAGGTCAACAGCGCAGCCGAGGCTGACTTCCCGACGGGCGTTATCGAACTTCCGGCGATGGATGGCGGCGTAGCGCCGGCGCCCACCGGCGGCGAGTTCATCATCGCCCCCGTTCAGCAGGACACCGCTCGCTACGAGACGACCAAGGCGATCATCGAGTGCATGACCACGCCGGAGGGCTTCGTCGAGACCGCGAACACGTTCGCGTACTACATCCCGCCGACGGATGCCGGCCAGCAGGCGCTGCTGGAAGAGCACCCCGAGCTCGAGACATGGGTCTCGGCTGTGCAGGCCGCCAAGGGGCGCACCAGCGACAACCTGGGTACGGACTACCCGCTGATCTCCGAGCAGTTGTGGACGGCGGTTCAGAGCGCGCTGTCTGGCGCATCGACGCCTGAAGAGGCGCTCGCGGCAGCCCAAGCGGCAGCGGCTGCGGAAACCGGCAAGTGACACCTCGCCCGGGGCGGGTGCGCCCGCCCCGGGCACCTCGTTCAAGGACCACCATGACCCTTTCTTCGACGCTGTCGCCCGAGCAGCACAGCGACACGGTTACGGTGTCGCTGCCGCCCGAGCGCCGCCGCGCCGCCCGCTTGCAGGGGTCGCGCTGGATCGCTGTCGGCTTCGCGGCGCCGCTCCTGGTCTACCTCGTCGCGTTCTATGCCTACCCGCTAATCCGTAGCATCGACCTGAGCGTTCACGACTACACCGTTCGCGCCTTCGTCCAGGGCAACGCCGAGTTCGTCGGCCTGCAGAACTACGTCGATGTCGTCACGTCGCCTCTGTTCGGTCAGGCACTGCTGAACACGGCAATCTTCGTTCTTGTCTCGATCGTGTTTCAGTATGCGATCGGGCTGGCGCTCGCAGTGTTCTTCCGCAACAACTTCCGCCTCTCCGGCGCCTTGCGGGCACTATTCCTCGTGCCCTGGCTCCTGCCGCTGATCGTGTCGGGATCAACCTGGTCGTGGATGCTCAACAGCGACAACGGCATCGTCAACGCGGCGTTGCAGGCTTTCGGAGTCGGTCAGATTAATTGGCTGACCTCGCCTGATACCGCCATGGTCGCTGTGGTCATTGCCAACATCTGGCTCGGCATCCCGTTCAACCTTGTGATCCTCTACTCCGGGCTCCAGAACATTCCGAGCGATCTGTACGAAGCGGCCGCCCTCGATGGGGCGGGCCCGTGGCGTCAATTCTGGAGTATCACCTTCCCGCTCCTGCGTCCTGTCTCCGCCATCACGCTGCTGCTCGGCCTCGTCTACACGCTGAAGGTCGTCGACATCATCTGGATCATGACGGCGGGTGGACCTGCGAACGCCACAACGACGCTCGCGATCTGGTCGTACCGGGAAGCGTTCGGAACGGGACAACCCGACCTCTCGCCTGCGGCCGCCGTCGGCAACATCCTCATCGTCATTGCGCTGATCTTCGGGTTCTTCTACCTGCGCGTGCAGCGTCGTCAGGAGAACTCATGAACGCTCGCCGCGCCTGGTGGAAGACCGCCCTCGGCATCCTGTTCACGGCCCTCATGCTCTTCCCCGTGTACTGGATGATCAATGTGTCACTCACGAAGACGAGTGACCTGCGGCTGAGCCCGCCGCATGTGTTCCCCATCGATCCGACCTTTGAGGGGTACGCCGACGTCCTGCGCCAGCAGCTCCCGAATCTTGGCACGAGCCTGATCATCGGACTCGGATGTGTCGCACTCACCCTCGTGATCGCCGCCCCCGCCGCCTATGCGATCTCGCTGCTGAATCTGCGGGCCGGTCGTTCCCTGAACTTTCTTCTGCTGGTTGCGCAGATGATCCCCGCCGTTGTGATGGCGATGGGCTTCTACGCGATCTACGTTCGGCTCGGGCTCCTGAATTCGGTCGCAGGGCTCATCCTCGCCGACTCCACGATCGCCGTGCCCTTTGGTGTGCTGCTGTTCACGGCGTTCATGAGCGGAATTCCGCGCGAACTCCTGCAGGCGGCTCGGATCGACGGGGCCGGTGCCTGGCGTGTGTTCATCTCCGTCGTCCTGCCCCTGAGCCGCAACTCCGCGCTGACCGTCGCGCTGTTCGCGTTCCTGTGGGCGTGGTCGGACTTCGTCTTCGCTTCGACTCTCGCGCGCAACTCCCCGCTACGCCCGATCACGCTCGGGATCTATGCCTACATCGGCAACAACACGACCCAGTGGAACGCGATCATGGCGACCGCGGTCGTGGCATCCATCCCCGCAGCGATCCTTCTCGTGGTTGCGCAACGTTATGTCGCCGCCGGTGTCACCGCCGGCGCAGTGAAGGACTGACTGTGACGCTTTCGCCCTCTTCTCCGGTCGCTGCGGCATCCGTGCGCGAGGGAGCTGTTCCGGTCGCGCCGGCTCACGGCCCGCTGCGGGGAGTTTCAGTCAGCGATGTCGATTTCGATCCCGAGGGCTTCTGGGGTCGGCGCCAGGCGGTCAATGCCGCCGCGACATTCGGACATTGCCTGGACTGGATGGAACGGCTCGGGTGGCTGTCGAACTTCGATCATGTCGCGCGCGGCGAGACGATCATCGATCGGCCAGGGTGGCAGTTCTCCGACTCTGAGGTGTACAAGCTACTCGAAGGGATGGCGTGGGAGCTCGGACGACGAGACGATGCTGAACTGTCCGCGACCTTCGACGCGCTCGTGAGTCGCGTCGGTGCGGCGCAGGATGCCGACGGCTATCTGAGCACGGCGTTCGGGCATCCTGGGCTTCCTCCTCGCTACTCGGACCTCGCGATGGGGCACGAGCTCTACACGATGGGCCATCTGTTGCAGGCCGCCGTCGCGCGTGTGAGGACCGGCAGACCCGGGGACGCCATCGTGCAGATCGCGCGGCGCGTCGCCGACCACATCTGCACAGAATTCGGGGACTCCGGGCGGGATGCCGTCTGCGGGCATCCCGAGATCGAGCTGGCGCTCGCCGAGGCGGGGCGCGCCCTCGGCGAGCGCCGTTACCTCGAGCAGGCACGCCTGTTCGTGAAGCGGCGTGGCCGTGGCACGCTCCCGGTACCGCCGCTGCAGTCGGTCGAGTACTTCCAGGACGATCGCCCGGTTCGCGAGGCTGACGTGCTCCGGGGCCACGCCGTGCGAGCGCTGTACCTGAGCGCGGGCGCGGTGGATGTTGCCGTCGACACCGAGGACGCAGAACTGTTGGCAGCCCTCGCGGCGCAATGGGAACGGACCGTCGCCCGGCGCACGTATCTCACCGGCGGAATGGGCTCACGTCACCAGGACGAGGGGTTCGGTGAGGACTTCGAACTGCCCGCCGACCGCGCCTACTGCGAGACCTGCGCGGGAGTGGCATCGGTCATGTTCGCGTGGCGCCTGTATCTGGCAACCGGCGATGTGCGGTATCCGGATCTCATCGAACGTACGCTCTTCAACGTCGTCGCCACGTCGCCGAGCGCGGACGGACGCTCCTTCTTCTATGCGAATCCACTGCACCAGCGCGAAGCGGCCGCGGAGGCGCTCGACGGCGTCAACACGCGGGCCGAGGGCGGCGTGCGTGCGCCGTGGTTCGAGGTCTCGTGCTGCCCGACGAACGTGGCACGAACACTCGCATCTCTCGGCGCGTATGTGGCTGCGCAGGATGCCGAGGGCATCGCCGTTTTGCAGTACGCAGCGGGCAGCATCCGCATCGGCGGTTTCGCGCTGACGATCGACACTGCGTACCCCGATGCGGGTCGGATCGTCGTGCGTTTCGACGCAGCGCCCGCGCACCCGGCGCGTCTGCGGTTGCGCATTCCCCCGTGGGCTTCGGACGCCACTGTTGTGGTCCGCGGCGGGGACAGCTCTGCGGCGCCGCCGGGTTGGTGGGACCTCACCGATACCTTCCTGCCAGGCGACGAGATCGTCCTCGAGCTGCCGACCGCACCGCGGTTCACATGGCCGGATCCGCGAATCGACGCCGTCCGGGGCGCGGTGGCGGTCGAACGGGGACCGCTCGTTCTGTGCGCGGAATCCACCGACCTGCCCGCCGGCGTCAGCCTGGACACCCTCAGGGTGAACACGAGCTCATCACCGATCCCCGACGGCGATGGTGCGGCGATCGAGGTGGCAGTGACACCGCTCCCGGTGGCCGGCGTGATGCCCTACGTGGACTCAGTCGCTGCGCCCGCCCCGACGAGTACGCATCCCGTCCGTCTCGTGCCGTACCACCGGTGGGCAGAGCGGGGCCCGTCAACGATGCGCGTGTTCGTGCCGGAACTCTCCTGAGGTCACCATCTCGCACGACCGTCGCGGCTCTGCAGGCGCCGCGAGCTAGTCCGTGACGGAATCGAGCATCCGCTGCAGCGCGCGTCGCTCTGCGTCTCCGGATGCCACCGCGATCGCCGCGGCATACTGCACTGCTGCTTCGGGCCACCGCCCGGCTCGCCGAAGGAGGTCGGCGCGCGCCGCGGGCAGCAGGCGGTAATCACCCAGTGCGTCGGCCACGTCGTCGAGCGCTGCGAGCCCGGCAGCTGGACCCTCCGCCATCCCCAGCGCGATCGCCCGATTGAGGGCGACGACGGGGGAGGGGGCGTGCGTGAGGAGACGGTCGTAGAGACCCACGATGACCTGCCAGTCGGGCGCATCCGCTGTTGGCGCTGTCGCATGGGCGGCGGCGATCGCGGCCTGCAGCTGGTACGGGCCGGGGCGCCGAAAACGGGCTGCTCGAGCCAGCAGCGTGCGGGCCCCGTCGATCGCCTCGGCATCCCACAGTGCTCGGTCCTGCTCCTCGAGCGTGAGAAGCATCCCGCCCCGTTCGCGCGTGTGGCGGCGAGAGTGCTGGAAGAGCATGAGAGCGAGTAACCCGAGCACTTCGGGTTCAGTGGGCAGAAGCTGTGTGAGAGCGCGGGTGACCCGAATGGCTTCGTCGGCGACCTCGCTGCGCGTCGTGTACCCCTCGTTGAAGGCGAGATAGAGCACGGCCAGCACTCCGCCGAGGCGTTCGGGCAGTAGCTCCGCGTCGGGCGCACGATAGGGAATCCCCGCCTCGGTGATCTTGCGTTTGGCGCGAACGATGCGCTGGGCGATGGTCGACGCCGACACGAGAAAGGCCCGCGCGATCTGCTCGGTGGTGAGCCCGCCGACGGTGCGCAGGGTGAGCGCGACGCGGGACTCGAGGGGGAGTGCCGGATGGCAGCACGTGAAGATGAGGCGCAGGCGGTCGTCGGGAAAGTCGGGACGTTCGGGGTCGAGGTGTTCAAGTTCGGTCATGGCCGCGACCTCCTTCAGCTTGCGGTCGAGCACGGCGGCGCGACGCAATCCGTCAAGCGCACGGTTCTTCGCCACCGTCGTAAGCCATGCTCCGGGATTGCGCGGCACGCCATCGCGCTCCCAGACCGTGAGCGCCGATTCGAACGCTTCGGCGGCGCAGTCTTCTGCGAGCGACCAGTCGCCGGTCACGCGGATCAGGGTGGACACCACGCGTGCCCACTCCGACCCGTGCGCCTCGGCGACAGCTTCGCGTGTCGCGTTTAGAGCGGCCACACCGGCCGCAGTTCGATGCGTCCGAATCGCGCCATCGGATGCTTCGACGCGATCTCGATCGCCTCATCGAGGTCCGCTGCCTCAATCACGTCGTAGCCGGCGATCCACTCCTTCGACTCGGTGAACGGCCCGTCGGTGACGAGCACCTCGCCATTTCGCACGCGGACGAGCGTGGCATCCTCGACCGGTCGCAGGCGGTCGCCGCGCACATGAGCTCCCCGCGCTTCTACGTCGGTGATCCAGTCTTCGATGTTGTCATGGTCCTTGTCATACGGCTCGGCCTCGGGGTCGGTGGCGACGAACATCATGTATTCCACGGGACTATCCCTTCGTTGGTGAAACGCTACGACAGTGCGACGAACGGCGGAATCGCAATTCGACACTCACAGCAGCCGAATTCCCAGCGCCGCGGGAATGCGGTCGATCCAGCTGAGTTCGCGATTATCCTGCTGCTCCTCGGCGGTGTCGTTCTCGTCCATGGCGATCTCCTTCCGATGAGGATCCTGGCGGGGTCCTCCTTGCCCTCACGACGAACGACACCGCGCAGATTCGACCGGCCACATACTTTTCGTTGTCGGGACCGCGTGCGAATGTGGGAGCCATGGATACGAATGCCGTCGGGCGGTGGGTTACGGAATACGAGAGAGCCTGGCGTGACTGCAATGCGCCAGCGGTGCGCGATCTTTTCACCGAAGACGCGCACTACCTCACATCGCCCTACGAAGCGCCGCTGGTCGGGCACGATGCCATCGAGGCATTCTGGAACGATCCGCGCCCGTTCGAGATGGACCTTGAGTCGGTCACACTGGATGGTTTCCACGCGGTCGTTCGCGTTCGGGTCACTTACCGGGAACCCGACCAGGAGTACCTCGACCTCTGGGAACTAGACTTCGCGCCCGACGGGCGAGTCGAGCATTTCGTCGAGTGGGCCTACTGGCCCGGCAAGAGCTTCACGGCGTAGCCGCGACGGCGCACGCCGATTCCAGCGTGAGGTGAATCATCCCGTCGACCGACGTGCTGTCACGGATGCTCATTCGTTCGATAGGCAGCGCAGTGCTGTAGCGGAGATCCACCTGCATCGCACGGTCGGGCAGGTAGCCAGCGGTGTCCCATGCGGCGAGGATGTGCGTCAGCGAGGCGGCGTTATCGCCCGTACTGAAGGCGAGGTCAACGGTCAGCCGAGCTCCGGCCTCACCGCAGGGAACTGCCGAGACAGGCGTTTGGTGGACAGTAACGGGGACGTCCTCGGGTGTCCGAAGAGGCGGCGCGCTCGCCTCGATCGTGGCGCGCAGCATCCGCGTGGTCTCGTCCCGCGCCTGCGTGACAGTCAGCGGATCCGGTGCTGGTGTCGTTCCTCCCGGAGGCAGGATCGCGGGAGTGTTCCCGATCGCGGATGTGGCCATCTCGGTGAGCCTGTCGACGTTGTCGTCTCCCCACGCGACGATCACGAGCGACCCCGAGAGGAGCACACCACACACGAGGCCGGCTGCCAACCACTCAACGGATCGCCTCCAGATGGTGATGGCGATGATGACGCACACCACGATGAGGGTCATGCTCAGGATCGCTGGCGCTGCGCTCTTGGCTGACGCGGCCTCGGCGATCTCTTCCAGCCAGCCAGCCGCTGTCACCGGTTTGTCGTAGCCGATGTCGCCGCTCAGCATCACGAACAGAACGGTGGCTCCGCACAGCACGATTGTGCCGATGACGAGAGTAAGGATCGCGAGCGCTTTGATCGCCCGCGTAGCGACGCGTGGGGTGGTGCTCCTCACTCGCCGCCGCTGACGTTGGTCGCATCGGGCTCCCACCGCAGGATGTCGCCGGGTTGGCACTCCAGCACGCGGCAAATGGCATCGAGTGTGGAAAAGCGCACGGCCTTGGCTCGACCGTTCTTGAGGACCGACACGTTGACGGGGGTGATGTCGATGGCGGCGGCGAGCTCTGAAACGCTCATCTTCTTCTTCGCGAGTTGGACGTCGAGATCGATCACGATGGCCATCAGACGACCTCAGACAGGTCCTGGCGCAGTTGCGTGGCCTGGCGAAGTAGGCCGCGCATCACGACAACCACGAGGGCAAGACCCGCGGCACAGATGAGTGAGATCAGTCCAACGAGCGCCGTGAAAGGCCCACCAGCGCTCGCTGCATCGAGCACAACGAGGCCGGCGACGATCAGCAAGCCGGCGACGACAATACTGCCGATGATGATGTCGACCCACCGAAACGCGGCGTTGTCGAAGATACGGTCCTCCGCAGCGAGCGACAGAAGGGCCCACACGCAGACCAGCACGACCTGACCGCACAGCAGGAGCGCGTCAACCAAGAGCATGCCGGGAAGCTCGAGGGCTGCAAACTCGGGCGCGGCCTGTGCGAAGCTCCTGGCGTTGGCGGGAACGTAAGCCACCTGCACGAACACGATCGCGGCGAACAACACCACGATCAGGGCTTTGGCCGCCACAATCACCACGTTCCGCATCCGCGTTGTCCTATCGTTTATCGGTTGCAATCTATCGAAAAACGATAGTAGCTTAGCTGCTCGACCGAGGTCCACGGAACTCGGTGCGGGAGAAGGCGGGATGCTATGGCTACGAATGCCGAGAGGCTGCGGTCGGCGTACTCGCGCGCGACGTGGCCAGCACTCATCGTCGGCACTGTCGTGGGTGCGGTGCTTGGCCTGATGGTCGTTCAGATCGTGGGGTCAGCGGCACCGTGGGGTGTTGCACTGACCTTCGGCGTCGCTGGCGTCGTGACGGCCGCGATCGCCGCCGGCCTCAGCTTGGCGGTCTTGGCTGGGATGAACACCTACGTGTCACCGTCGCCCCACGTTCGCGTCGCCGCCGCGACGCTGACCGCATCCGTCGCCACGGCGATGGTGTCGCTGGCGCTGCTGTGGATGCTGTTTCTTCGGGGGGTGCTGTGGATCGCCGCGCTCGCGGGGGTCGTCGCGGCGATCGTCGCACTCGGTCTAGCGCTTGCCGCCGAATGGCGGGCTCCGACCTTGCCTCAGCCGGCGCGGCGCGATCACATTCCCAGCGGTATCGGTTTGTGGCCGCTGGGAGCAGCCATGCTCATTCCCATCGGCGGCGCGAGCTCGATATTCCTGCTCCGAGCTCAGTTGCATGTGCAGTGCGGCATCCACTTCGAGGTTGCTGTTTCTCAGGTCGAGGCGAACGGGTCGTGGGTGTGCGCGGACGGCATCAGCTACCTGATTCCCGGAATCATCCTGAGCTGCGGTCCCTTTGTGTTCGCCGTTGTCGGCGCCGGGATCGCACACCTGGTCGTTCGAGACGTTCTGGCTCGGCTCGTGCTCGCTCTTCTCGCCGTGGCGAGCGTCGCGTGGGTGCTCGGATGGACGTGGTACGCCTCGGGTGCGCTTGTGTCGTCAACGCCGCCCGGCATCGACTCGCTCCACTACTGGTATCTCGCCGTGGGACCCGCCGCAGCCGTGGCGGCGGCAGGACTGGTCTTCGGGCTAGTCGCTCTGCTCGCCCGCCTCTCGGGTACCGGGTGGATGTTGGGTCTCGCGATCGGTGCGATGATCTTCGCCAGCCTGTCAAGCCTCGGGGTCTCCGCCGGCACGTTCGTCGCCGCAGGTCTGCTGGGCGCGGCCTACGGTCGCGGGTTGAGGCGCGAGCACCCCTGTGAGCCGCGCCGGAATGCAGCTGGAGCCAGCGACGATGCTGCCGGCCCGCTCAGGAGCGCGTGACCGCACCCCGGTTCGGTGCCACAGCGCGATACACCTCGAGCGCTGAGTCGCTCGGTACACCCTGGACGCAGACGTGGTCGGCACCGGCATCCAGATGAGCGCGGAGCCCATCGAGAAGGGTCGCGGCGTCTCCATGGACCACAATGCGATCTACCAGGTCGTCGGATCCCGATCCCTGAACGTCATCATCGCTGAACCCGCCTCGCTTCATGGTGTTGGTGTAGTTGTTCAGGCCGAGATACGGCGTGAGGAACGCGCGTGCGGCCTTGCGTGCGGACACCGGGTCGGTATCGAGTACGACGGTTTGCTCCGGCGCGACAAGGACCCCGTCCCCCAGCGTCTCGCGGGCTTCGGCGGTCTGCGCGGGCAGTGTGAGGTAGGGATGCGTCCCCGCACTGCGGGTGCGGGCGAGTTCGAGCATCCGGGGCCCGAGCGCGGAGAGTAGCCGGTCTTCCCGAGGCACGCCCTCGGCATCCAGCAGGTCGAGATAGCTGCTCATCGCCTCCAGCGGCCGGGCGCGTTCGTGCTGGCGTTCACGGTGACCTGAGCCGATACCGAGCAGGAGCCGGTCGGGATGCCGCGCGACGATGCGATGATACGACTCGGCGAGTTCGGTGGCATCCGACATCCAGATGTTCACGATGCCGGTGGCCAGCACGATCGACTCGGTGGTGTCGAGCAGCCGCTCCGCTTCCACGAGATCGGCGGCGGGAGATCCGCCGAGCCAGATCGTGCCGTACCCGAGCCGCTCGATCTCCACCGCCATCGTTTCTTCGATGTCGGTGCTGCGTCGCCAGACCCCGAATTCACCTAGCCGATCCGTCCACGTCATTCCCCCATCCTCGCAGGCGTGTGGATGTCCAGCCCGGGGCTGCGCGGCACGTCCCTCAGGCATGATCGAACCGTGACCAGTCGATTCGTCGTGCGCACCCGCGCTGCGGTGGCCGCCGACGAGCTTTTCGAGGTCTCGCTCGACATCGACGCTCACGTCGCCTCGATGGAGCAATCCGGCGAGCGGGCGATCTCGGGCGTCGTCTCGGGCCGCATCGACCTCGGTCAGGAGGTCACGTGGCGAGCCCGCCACTTCGGCATCTGGTTCACGATGACCTCGCGGATCACGGCGCTCGACCGACCAACGCGGTTCGTCGATGAGCAGGTGCGTGGGCCGTTCCGGTGGTTTCGTCACGAGCATCGCTTCGATGACGTCACCGGCGTGACGACCATGACCGACACGATCGATCTCGCTTCGCCGATTTTCGGCATCCTCGCCGAACGTGCTGTGCTTGTACCCTACCTGCGGCGACTCATCCGTGTGCGCAACGCACATCTGCTCGACCGGCTCGGCCTGGGCCCGACGACCGATCCCGGTGCTGCCGCCTGGGAGCCGGGCGAGTCTTCGCCGTACCGCGCTGTCGAGAGCGCAACCCACCTCGGTCGAGGCGAGGCGGTGTGGGAGTTCGCGAGCCGCGAGGTGCTCCGCTGGGGCGTGAAGACGCGGAGCGGATTCCGAATCTCTGATGCGCACGAGGTGATCCCCGGGGAGCGGCTGCAGATCACCGCAGCGATCGGTCCCCTGTCGATCCGAGAGCCGGTCGAAGTCCGCAGCGTCATCCGTGAACCCGATCGGGTCGGCTTCTCATATGTGGCTCTGCCGGGTCATCCCGTTCGCGGCGAGGAGGCGTTCATCGTCCACCGCGAGGGTGAGGATGTCTTCCTCAGCATCCGGTCACTCGCGGCGCCCGCGAGCCGCGGCGTCTGGCGTTTCGCGTACCCCGTGCTGCGGGTGGCGCAGATGATTGTCCGGAGGCGGTATCAGAGCGCGCTGCGCTGAGCCCGCGCCTACCGACGCAGCGCAGCTCGAACCGCGGAAGCGGGGTCCAGATCGATGCGTCGCAGCAGCTGGGCATTGAGAGCGACGACGACGGTGGACAGCGACATCAGGATCGCACCGACCGACATCGGCAGCACGAAGCCGATCGGGGCCAGGATGCCGGCGGCCAGCGGCACCGAGATGAGGTTGTACCCGCCCGCCCACCACAGGTTCTGCGTCATCTTCCGATACGTCCGGCGCGACAGCTCGATCACCGAGAGTACTGAGCGTGGGTCGGATGTCGCGAGGATCACTCCGGCCGAGGCGATCGCGACATCCGTGCCCGCACCGATCGCGATGCCGACGTCGGCCTGTGCGAGGGCCGGAGCGTCGTTGACGCCGTCGCCGACCATCGCGACCCGCTTGCCCTCCCACTGAAGTTCACGTACCTTCGCAGCCTTGTCTTCGGGGCGCACGCCGGCGAACACCCGGTCGATGCCGAGGTCGTCGGCAACGGATGCGGCGACGCTCTCGGCATCCCCGGTGATCATGACGACCGTGATGCCCAGCCTGTGCAGCGCATCGACGGCCTTGCGGGACTCCGGCCGCACCCGATCGGACAGTGCCAGCCCGCCGATGACCTGCCCGTCGCGCGCGACGTGCAGGATGATGGCTCCCTTGTCGTGCCAGGATGCGGCGGCTTCGACCTCATCGGCGCCCAGCTGCTCCAGCATCCGGGGCCCGCCGACGCGGATCTCGTGTCCGTCGACCGTTGCAGTGACGCCGACGGCGGGGGAGGACGAGAAGTCGGTCGCCTGGGGGACACGGATGCCCCGCTCGGCCGCCGCGCGCACGATGGCCGCTGCCAGCGGGTGCTCGCTCACGTTTTCGGCGGCGGCAGCGAGGGCGAGCACGTCGTTGTCGTGCCACGCGCTCGCGGTCTCAATCGCCGTCACCGCAGGGGCGCCTTCGGTGAGCGTGCCGGTCTTGTCGAACATCACGGTGTCGACGGTACGCATGCTCTCTAGCGCCAGCCGATCCTTCACCAGGATGCCGGCCCGCGCGGCCCGCTCGGTGGCGATCGAGACGACGAGTGGGATCGCGAGGCCCAGCGCGTGTGGGCAGGCGATCACGAGCACGGTGATCGATCTGATCACCGCTGAGTCGGCGTCGCCGATGAGTGTCCAGACCACGGCGGTGATGACCGCAGAGCCGAGCGCGAACCAGAACAGCAGGGCCGCGGCGCGATCGGCGAGCCGCTGTGCGCGGGATGTCGAGTTTTGCGCATCCGCAACAAGGCGCTGGATGCCAGCCAATGCCGTGTCGTCGCCTGTCGCGGTGACCTCGATGCGAAGACCGGAGTCGACGGCCACGGTACCGGCGGTGACGGTGTCGCCGACGCCGCGAGGGACAGGACGGGACTCTCCGGTGACCATCGACTCGTCCATGTCGGCATGGCCATCGATGACCACTCCATCTGCCGGAACGTTCGAGCCGGGTCGCACCACGACGACATCACCCACGCGCAGATCGGCGGGGGAGACGGTGACGATCTGGTCTCCCTCCACGCGTTCTGCTTCGTCGGGGAGGAGCGCGGCGAGTGAGTCGAGTGCTGACGTGGTTTGCGCAAGTGAGCGCATCTCGATCCAGTGGCCGAGCAGCATGATCACGATGAGCAGCGCCAGCTCCCACCAGAACTCGAGGGCATGGTCCAGGATGCCGAGAGTCGCCCCCCAGGAGGCGAAGAAGGCGACCGTGATGGCCAGTCCGATCAGGAGCATCATCCCCGGCGTGCGCGAGCGCAGTTCCGAGATCGCTCCGCTGAGGAACGGCCAGCCGCCCCAGGCGTACATGACGGTACCCAGGACCGGCGCGACGACCAGCGCCCAGTCCGGCACTGCGTAGCCGAGGATCATCGCGAACATGGGTGATGAGGCGACGACCGGAATCGCTATGACGAGGTTGATCCAGAAGAGTCGACGAAACTGCGCGACGTGATCCCCGTGGCCAGTGTGTCCGCTGTGAGCATCGTGCGATCCATGGCGTTCGCGGTTCTCGTGGCTCTCGTGCTGCGCGTGCTCATCGTGCTCGACGCGCCCTGTCGCTGCCGTGTGGTGGTGCTCGTGCGAACCGCTCATGGCCGTCACTCCTTGGGTCGTCGGCGTACTCTCGACCACAACGAGGATACCCCCGGAGGGTATTCCGGCCCAGGAGGGATCACATACCGAAGGCGGCGCGCACTCCCTCGTTTACCACGACGCCACCCCGCACGTTGAGTCCACGCGCGAGTGCCGGGTCAGCCTCGGATGCCGCATCCCAGCCGTGGTCAGCGATCGTCGCGATGTATGGGAGGGTCGCGTTGCCGAGCGCGCGTGTGGAGGTGTGGGGTGCAGCCCCCGGCATGTTCGCCACGCAGTAGTACAGCGACTGGTGCACGGCAAAAGTGGGGTTGTCGTGGGTCGTCGGGTGTGAGCCTTCGAAGCATCCGCCCTGATCGATCGCGATGTCAACGAGGACGGAGCCGGGCTTCATGCCGGCGACCATCTCGTCGGTGACGAGCTTGGGGGCTGCGGCTCCGGGAATCAGCACCGAGCCGATGACGAGGTCGGCATCGGCCAGCTGTTCGGCGATCTCGTACCGGGTCGAGGCGCGGGTCTGGATGGCTCCGCCGAAGCGAGCCTCCAGGGCGCGGAGCTTGGGCAGCGAGATGTCGATCACGGTGACGTTCGCACCCAAGCCGAGCGCGTTCGCCGTTGCGTGCTCGCCCGCCACACCGCCACCGATCACGACGACCTTGGCCTTGGGTGTGCCGGGCACGCCGCCGAGCAGCATCCCTCGCCCGCCCGCGGGGCTCATGAGGGCGTTCGCGCCAACCGTGATGGACAGGCGCCCGGCTACCTCGCTCATCGGAGCGAGCAGCGGCAGCGCGCGGTCGACGGTCTGCACGGTCTCGTAGGCGATCGCGGTAGTTCCAGCGCTCATGAGGGCGTCGGTCAGCGGCCGGTCGGCGGCGAGGTGCAGGTAGGTGAAAAGGGTGAGGTCTTCGCGCAGCAGCCCGTATTCGGGGGCGATCGGCTCCTTGACCTTGACGACCATCTCGGCGCCGCCCCAGGTCTCTTCGGCGGTGTCGGCGATCTGTGCGCCCGCGGCGCGATACGCGTCATCCGTGAACGCGCTACCGAGGCCCGCGCCGCGCTGCACCGTCACGGTGTGGCCTCGGCGAACGAGGGCGTCCACTGCTGCCGGCGTCATGGCGACGCGGTTCTCGTTGTTCTTGATCTCGGTGGGTACGCCGATCCGCATGGGTTTCTCCGTTCTTCCTTGAGCGCGGCCATACAGCTCGCCGTCGAAACCGAGAATCGCACGATCTTCTGCTCTTTATGTTTCAGAACGAAGAAATCGAGCCTAGAACCGCGCATACGGGCGCGTTGTCGTGAAGAAGAGTTGGCGCTGGTGCTCGAATGGCGAAGAATATTCGGTATGGAGAAGGACCTCGACCCCGTCGACGAACGCATCGTCGAGCTGCTGTCAGCCGATGGCCGCATGACGAACGCGGCGCTCGCTGATGCGATCGGCCTCGCACCGTCAACCGCGCACACCCGCTTTCGCGCTCTCGTAGACCGCGGCGTGATCACGGGCTTTCACGCAGCCCTCGACCAGGGTGCCCTGGGGCGAGGGCTCCAGGCCGTCATCGGAGTGACGCTGCGTCCCGGTGCGCGCCAAGAGAGTATCCGTGCCTTCACGCAGGAAGTGCGACGCATCCCCGAGGTGATCCAGGTCTTCTTTCTCGGCGGGGCTGACGACTTCCTGGTCCACATCGCTGTCGAGGATTCGTCGGCGGTGCGGCGCTTCGTTGTCGACCACCTGTCCGCCCGGCACAGTGTGGCGTCCACCCG